>CANORX010000065.1 GCA_947569225.1 uncultured Clostridia bacterium | reverse complement strand
TTTTATTTTATACAAGTTTCTTTAACATATTCATAATAACACTTTTATAATTATTGTCAAAAATTTATATTAAAACGAGAATAAACATTATCTCTATCTTAAACTAAGAACCTTTTCATCTTCTATAGTCTTATCAATATTATAATATCTCTCCTCAAAAGGAATAGAATTATCCTCTGTTAAAACATTACTATACCAGTTACCACCCTTAACTATTTGAAAACTTCCAGGTCTTTTATGTTGTAACCCATTAGCTATAAAATCCATATAATTATGCATTCTCTGTGGAATAACATCCATAACAAACAAAGCATCCAAACAAGCTTGGTAAGCTTCTCCCTCAGTATTATCCATAGAATACAAATAAACATTATTTCCGTAAGGCTGATACTGATTAGGTGCTGTAATATGATCATAAAGTGTAACATAATCACGGTCCTTAATTTTAAGCCAATTTTTCACATAACCACACTTCACTAAACTGTCTCCCCTATTAATAACACTAGTTATTCCAGCAAAAGACTCTTCATACCTATTATTTCCTGGTTTACTCTCATGATTCATAACTGCCAAAATAACATTTAACTCATAAGGACTTAAACTTAAAAAATCTAAAATATAATTATACTTAACGGGATTAGGAACATGCTGAGTCAAATCTCTAACATACCTAGCTATAGCCATCATAGACTCTCTACTACCATCACTATAAGGAAAATTACTAAAATCAAGATTATGAGGATCACTTATTAACTCTTCATAAGTAACTATATTATCAAAAACATTATTAACTAATAAATTAGAAGCATCACTTCTTAACAAATTAGAAAAACTTTCATCAAACATAGATAATTTTGAAACCTCAATATCCTTAGCCATAATTAAGTTAGGAACATCTCCTCCATAAAATAACTGACTAACAAAAACAGTCAAAACAACATTTCTCATAAATGATAATTGATCCTTAGACTTAAAATTTTCTAAAAAACTTAAATTCATAAAACAGCCCCCTTTCTAAGCACACCGACCCATTTTACTAAAATAAAAAGGTCATGTCAACAATTTATTGAAAAAAAACAAATAATTAAATATAATTAAAATAGAAGGAGAAACACATGAAGAAATATATACTCTATAAAATAGCAAGACCAATAATAAAAACATTCATGAATATAACATTTAGAATAGAAGTAATTAATAATGATAACATCCCACAAAAAGGAAACATTATCTTAGCAGGCAATCACACAAGTTACCTTGACCCATTACTATTAATATCATCAACTAAAAGAACAATCAGATTTTTAGCAAAAAAAGAAATACACAAAGGAATACTAAAAAACATATTCATAAGCGCGGGAACAATACCAGTAGACAGAAGTAAAAAAGATAAAAATGCAAAAATAAAAACAAAAGAAGCCTTACTAAACAAAGAATTAGTATGTATATTTCCTGAAGGAACAATAAACAGAACAAAAGACTTAATACTACCTTTTAAATATGGAACAGTTTCGTTCGCGTCAATTACAAACACAGACATAATCCCATTTATAATTACAGGAAAATACAAACTATTTCAAAAAAACATAAAAATCAAATTCTTACCGCCATACAAAATACAAACACAAGACTTAAAAAAAGAGAATGAAAACCTAATGGAAATCATAAAAAAAGAATTAGGAGGGACAACAAATGGATAACTTTTGGTATAAAGCATTTAAAATAATATTAAGTCCAATATACAAATGGTATTATAAACCCAAAATATATGGCAAAGAAAACTTGAAATTAGAAGGCCCAATAATAATCGCAGGCAATCACATACACCTAATGGACCAATGCAATGTAATAATATCTACAAAAAGAACAATAACATTCATGGCAAAAAAAGAATACTTTGACTCATGGAAAACAAGATGGTTTTTCCGCTTAGTAGGATGCATACCAGTAAACAGAGGGGTAAAAGATGACACATCAAAACAACAAGCAATAGAAATATTACATAACAAAGGTGCTATAGGAATATTCCCAGAAGGAACAAGAAACAAAACAAAAGAAAAACTATTACCATTCAAATATGGAGCAGTAAGCATGGCCATAAAAACAAAAGCCAAAATAATACCATACGCTATAAAAGGAAAATACGAATTTAGAAGTAAAAACCTAAAAATAAAATTTGGAGAACCATTAACATTAAATGGATTAACCATAGAAGAAGCAAACCAAAAACTATATAATACTATTAATAACTTATTAGATGAAATATAAATAACAAAAAAGACAGTTATAATGAGTCGTGTCAATGAATTAACATCCCACACCAACATTAAACTGAGGAGAAAAACATGGAAGAAATAGAATTAAAAGATTGTATAATTTATTATTTTTAAATTTATAGTTTATGCCTTTTAATATTTCTATTTTTTTATTGTTTTTTGTGTATGTTTTATTCAATTTCACTTGATTTTATGGAAATTAAAGAAGTAAATTTTACTTTAGTTGGTTTATATGATAGAAGTTATGACTACTCAAATCCTTATGAATGCTACACATCTCACGAAACTATGCAAGAATTAAATAATGAATTGCAAGAAAAAATAAATGAGCAATTAATTGAGATTTTTGACGATCCATCACTGAATCCTGAAGATATAAAAGGAACAAATATATTTATTCTAATTGATGACAATAAAAATATTGAAACAATTTTGGATATACCAGGTATAATAGATTATGAAAAAGCAATTATATTAAGGACCGACAAAGGTGATAGAATATTATTAATTACTGGAGTCTTAGCAATCGGAATGATATTAATGGTTTTCATATTAAGTCTATTAATAAATAAAAAAAATTATAAAAGATTTTAAAAACATAGGAATCATGATAATTACAGGATATAGTATAAAACAAATAAAAAACTATAAATATAAAGAATCAACAACTATTTCCATTTTAGCATATTTTATATCTTTAATTTTATCAAGTATTTCTCTTAAACTATACAAAGAACTATTTTTATATAATGACCCAGACCTTGTATTAACACCACTTAATTTATATATATTAGCCATAATAATATCTTTAATAATAACAATACTTACTAGCTTAATATCAACATTCTATGCTCTAAAAAGAATAGACGAAATGGAAGTGTTAGATATTATATATGAATGAAATTAGAAAAAAATAAATAACATTTTCATAAATAAAAAAACTTATAAAAATTATAAACTAATAAATATCATTATATTATTATCAATAGTTATAATAATATTTATAATGAATTATACAAAAAATGAAATTGATAAACTAATTAACAGTGAAAAAAATAAAACAATTACTATTACAAAAATAATAAATAGAGAAAAACTATTCAATTACATAACTAATAATAACAAAATAGATAAGTATAATATAAGTTTTTACCAAGAAAATATACAAACAGAAAAAGGAACTTATAATTTAAGCGATTACTTTGACGAAAAAAGATATGATGAGTATATTATTTATTCTTCAAATAATAATAACTTTAACCAAATAATAATTAATAATTTTGTAATTCATAATATAAAATACGTTAATAACATAGATAGCAATACTCTATATTGTAGTCAAAAATTATCAGAGTACTTATTTATTAATAATATAATAGATGGAACTATTACACTAACAATAAAAAATTATAAAGATGTAGACGATATAATAAACTATCTACAAACTAATAATTACAGGGTATTTCATAACGAAAACCAATCTATAACAATAGATACATATAAAAAACTAAATAAAAATTTTAATCTCTTCTTTCACATAGAAATTTTTCTAATTATAATAATAACTACATACATTTACACCAACATTTTATTAGAAGAAAAAAGAAATATTAAAATTCTTAACATAATCGGTTACAATAATAATCAAATATCTTATATCTACCATTTTATATATATATAAACAATATTTTTATTATGGATTAATTGTTCGATTTTAGAATTAATATTATCATTTACATTTAAAATAATATTTAACATTAATACCATAAATTTATTTATTATCTCAAGTTTTTTAACTTTAATTATAGTTTTACTAATTAATATTTTTTTATTTTCCATAAGTTTAAAACTTATAATTAAAACAAAAGAATAATCTCATAAAGCTAAAAACATAAGTTTCAAATAGATATAAACCTCAAAAGGTAGCTATCTATTTTTTGTAAAAATTTAATACATAACATTCACTAAACAAAAAACACTAATTTTGACTATAATGTAAAATAATTGAAAAAAATTGCATAACATAGAGAAAAATAGGACAAAATTTGTTATAATGAAATATGAGAAAATATAAGGAGGTAGAAATGAAGAAAACATTACTAATAATAACAACAATAATAATAAGTTTAATATTCGTAGATAAATTAGAAGCAATCACAGGTTACACAACAAAAGCTTACGTAGCTGTAAGATCAGAACCAAGAGTCGCAAGTGAAACATTTGTGTATCAACTACCTTCAGCAAACATAACACTAAATGTACTAAGTGAAGAGCTTTATAACGTAGGAGACACTAACTGTAAAATAGGATGGTATAAAATAAATTATGAAGAAAAAGAAAGATACATATGTGGAGAATATGTATCACTAGGAAACCTACCAGATGACAATCCTGATTATAACGAAAAAACATTCCAAGCCAGAGTAAATGATGTAAACGTAACAGCAAGATCTAGTGCAAGCTATGGAAATAACTTAAAACATTACTTACTTCCAGGAACTAATCTAACAATATTAGGAAAAGAACAAGGAAGTGGATGCTCAGGAGGTTGGTACAAAGTAAAATATTTCAAAAACAGTGAAGGATATGTATGCTCTAACTACGTAAAAACCAAAGAAGAACTAACAAGCACAAATAAAGAATATGAACAAGAATTAAAAAAACTAGGCTTTCCAGACTCATACATACCTTACCTAACAAAACTACACGAAGACCACCCATCGTGGGTATTTAACCCAATAAAAACAAACGTTGAATGGAACAACTTTGTAAAAATAGAAACAAGAAACAACTACATAAATAACACATACTTGAATAGCATAGTAGACCCATTATATCAACTGGGTCCATCTAACGAAACAGGATGGTCTATATCAACAGATGCAGTAAACGCGTTCTTCCTAGACCCTAGAAACTTTCTAACAGAATCATTTATATTTATGTTTGAAAGACTTAACTATGACTACAAAAACGAAGACAAAACAACACTTAACAAAGACAGCGAACAAACAAAATACTACTATGAAATAATAAGTAGTCTACTAAGCTCATCTTACGCTAACACAGATGATTACAAATATTGGTTTATAGGCGCAGGATTCAAAGAAAACATAAATCCAGTATACCTTACAAGCTTATCATACCAAGAAGGACCTATGTCTAACCCAAATAACCCATCAATACTAGGAACGCATAGCACTAAATACATAACAGGCGGCAATTATTATGACGTAAATGGATACTATAACTTCTTTAACATACATGCATACTGGCATGGAGAAAACTCACCTACAACCAGTGCACTTGCATACGCTTGTGGTGCAAAATGCTCATTTAATAACAACTATGGGCAACCTTGGGACACTAGAGAAAAAGCCATATATGGAGGCGCAAAATGGATAGCAGAAGACTACATAGCAGTGGGCCAAAACACAATGTACTTTAAAAAGTTTAACTCAAGCCCTACGAGTAATTTTGCAACAGGAACACACCAATACCAAACTAATGTAACCGCGCCATGTAGTGAATCAGTAAAAGAATATGAAGCATACACAAAAACCGGTTCAATGGACAATGCTTTCGTATTTGACATACCAATATATGAAAACATGCCATCTGTAGTAAGCTTACCTGAAATAGCTAGTACAATAAACACACTAAATGACATAAAAATAGAAGGCAAATCAATATTACATGACAAAGATCTATTAGACTTAATAGTATATGTGCCAGATACAACAAACACTATAAAAATAGAAGTAGACAAAACAGACCAAGCAAGCACAGTAACAGGGA
>CANORX010000064.1 GCA_947569225.1 uncultured Clostridia bacterium | reverse complement strand
TAGGAGACTTAATAGAAGAAGCAAACGATAAAAAAGACTCACCAGACTATACAGATGCATCAAAAGAAAATTTACAAGATGCCTTAGATAAAGCAAACGAAATAATAAACAAAGATACACCAACATTAGAAGAAATCGAAGATGCAACAAACAAACTACAAGATGCATTAAATAACTTAGTAAGTTTACCAAAAATACTAAGTGAACCTATAATGACAACAAACAACAATAATAAAGGATTTGCAACAATAGGAAACGTATTGACTCTAACATTTACAGCAAACGTGCCAGTATCAAAAGATTCTTACTTATTTATATTTGGTTCAAAAGTAACATTTAGCGCTGACGAAACAACAACAGATGAAGCAAATGATATATATGGATACATAGTTAAAGTACCAGTAACAAATAAAACACCAGAAGGCGAAGTAACTTATGCAATGAGAATATATGGTGAAACATCTGATGCAACACTACGTTATCCAAATACAGGAGAAGAATACATAAAATCTGGAATAATAGTAGACAGAACAGCGCCTACAATAACAGTACCAAGTAATCCATTAATACTAACAAAAGACGGAAACACAACAACAGAAGCAGAATTACTAGAAAACGTAGTATCAAATGGAAACGAAACAGTAACAATAACTGGAATAACTAAAAATGATACAGACAAAACACCAGTAGATGCTATCGTTAGAGATACATACGGAGAATACGTGGTAACATATGAATCAGTAGATGCAGCTGGAAACGTTGTAAGAGTAACAAGAAATGTAATTGTATTAGACAAAGAAATATTACAAGATTTAATTGATGAAGCTAAGAACAAAGTAAATGATGAATCATATGCGCCAGCTGGAAGAGAAGACCTACAAGAAATAATAACTGAAGTAGAAGAAAAACTAGCAACTGCAACAACACAAGACGAAATAGATGATTTAGTAGAAAAACTAAATGATGCAATATCTAAACTAGTTAAAACACCAGTAATAGACGCAAATAATGTAACATTCACATCAAATGGAAATACAGGATATGCAAAACCAGATAACACACTAACATTAACATTTACAAGTGAAGAAAAACTAAACATTGATGAAACAATAGTAGCAATCAATGGAGAAAGAATAACAAGCATAACTGAGACAGAAAACACAACTGATGACAAAACAACATACACATATGAAGTAACATACACAGTAACAACAAAAACAACAGAAGGAAATGCAAGTTATGAAATAACACCAGTATCAAATACAAAAGATACAAATGATACATTTGTAAGTGGAACAAAAGTAAGTGGAAATGGAGACTTTGTAGTAGACGTTACAAAACCAACAATAACAATAACAGATAAAGATGGACAAGCACATACAGAAAACTTTGAAATTATTGCTGAAAAAGGAGAAGAATTCACAACTCCAATAGGAATAATAACAGATAACGATTTAACAGTAACAGGTGAAGCTGAAATAGATATGACAGTAGAATCTGACACAACAACTTTAAAATACACTGCAACAGATAAAGCAGGAAACACTACAGAAGTAATCGTAACTGTTACATTCAAAGACACAAAAGCACCTACATTCGAAACAAGAGTAACAAACACTCCAAATGAATTAGGATGGTATAAAGATGGAATCAACGTTGAAATATATAACTTCGATGATGCAACTAGTGTTGAAAAATTCGAATACATAATATTAGTAAACGGAGAAGAAAGTGGAGAATGGATTGAAGTAACAACTGCTAATGAAGCAGGAAACCCTACATTCACAATAAAAACAAATGGAGAAAAAGTTGGATACAAAGTAAAAGCTACAGATGGAGCTAACCCAGCAAACACTACAAAAGACCCTGTAGCAAGCATAGACTACAAAATAGATACAAAAGCACCAACAATCAATCATAACATCACTAATACAATAGGAAAGAATGATTTCTATAAAGAAAACATAGTAGTAAATGTAACTCCAGAAGACAAAACAAGTGGTGTAAAAGAATTAACATATCAAATATCTACAGATGATGGAATAAACTGGACAAATGGTACATTACCAGTAACAGGTGGAACATTCAACATAGAAACAGAAGGAACAACTCTACGTTATAAAATAATTGCAATTGATAACGCTGGAAACAAAGAAGAAGTAATGAGTGGAATCTTAAAAATTGATAAGACATTACCAAGCATTAACATAATTGAACAAAACACTGACTCTACAAAAGATCCAGTAATAATTACATTTGAAACATCAGAAGAAGTAACATTCTTAGAAAACGCTAACCTTATAAACCCAGCAACTACTAAAAACGAAAATGGTGAAGATGTAGAAATACCTAACAGATACACTATAATATTCACTGAAAATGGTAGTATAAAAGTAACATTTGAAGACAAAGCTGGAAACTCTGGAGAATTCACATTTGTAGTAAACAACATAGACAAAGAAGCACCAACAGCTAAAATAATAAGCATTTCTAATGAAGAAATGACAAAAGATGATGTAGTAGTTAGATTCCAAGCATCAGAAGAAATAACAATACTTAATAATGTAGCAAACGAATACTCAAGCGCTATAACACAAGTAGAAGTAAGAGATGAAAATGGCAACATTATTCCAAACGTCTATGAAATCACATTTACAAACAAAGGTGAAAGAAGAATAGAATTTACAGACTTAGTTGGAAATCCTGGTGAAATAACTATCAAAATTGATAACATAGACAAAGTATTACCAACAGGATACATATCTGATAAATCTAATCCAGAAGATACACCAAGTACAGAAGGATTAGAAGGAATACATGTATGGACAGACAAAGAAAGCATCACATACTACTTACACACATCTAAACCAATCAAAGACTATGAAGTTCCTGAAAACATAACATTAGAAGGAGTAGAAGGAAACCTTCAAAAATTCAAAGTTATAGTAACAGGACAAGTTAATGGAGACATAAAACTTAAAGATGGTTTAGGAAACGTTGGTATAGTAAAAGTTGAAATAACAAAAATAGACAATGTTAAACCAACAATAACAATAACAGAAGATACAAACAAAGACACAATTGTAACATTTGAAAAAATATATCCACTTGGACGTGAAGATATAACATTAACAGCAGTACTAGAAAACAAATCTGAAAACATAAAAATAACAGACTTCCAAGGTGGAAAAATTCCTAGTGATGGAAAATGGATATTAACAGTTAAAGATAGCGATGGATTAAACGAAGTAGTAAAAGAAATTATCGTTGATAAAGAAGGACCAGAAATAACAGTTGAAACTGTAAAAGAAGGAACAACTCTAACAGACGGAAGCGCTTATACTATAGAAATGAAATATTTGATCCAAGCAATTACTTCGAAGTATCAGCTAGTGATATAGTTGACGAAACTATAGAAGATGCTAATAAGACAGAAGTAAGAATCCAAACAAGTGAAGAAACATATAAAGAATTCTTAAAATCAGAAGGAATCAAAACATTAGTATATGAAGCAAGCGATACAAAAGGAAATATCACTACATTTACTATAAACATAAATGTAATAGATAGTTTAGCGCCAAACTTCACAAAAGATGACGTAACAATTAACGGAGATAAAGTTGGAGATTGGTATAAAGATGCTATCCAATTAGCGCTTGGAGGAACTGATGAAGGAACAGGAATAGCTGAATATGAATGGTCTTACACTTATAGTGGATTAGATGTAAACAAAGAACCAGTAACTGACAAAACAGTAACAGGTACAGGAAACATAATAAATATCCAAGGAATAAGTAGTAGTAATATAACTATAACAATAAAAGCAATCGACGGAGCTAACACACCAAACATTTCAGAACCAGTAATTATAAGTGGAATAAAATTAGATTCAGGAGCAAACGCAAACGAATTAATAGTTAACATTCCAAATCCAAATGAAAATGGTTGGTATACAGAAAAAGTTACAATAACTGTAACAGAAAAAGAAAACACTAATAGCTTTAGTGGAATAGACAAAGTTTGTATTGCAACAACTACTACAGTTTGGCCTGAAGACGCAGGAACAATTAATTGGGATTGCAAAACGCTAGAAAACAAACAAACATCATTTAACCTAACAGAAACAACAAATAACTTATCATACAAAATAAAGGTTATTGACACAGTTGGACATGAAACAATAATAGCTGAAAATAATAATCCAATCAAAATTGATACAGATAAACCACATATAGAATTAGATTATCATGGTGACAAATTCACAAATAACACACTTAACATAGAAGCTGCAAAAGAAGGAACATATAACATACCTACTGCTACATTTACAGATGACTTCCTAAAAACTTCAAGTACTGTTATCACAAAAGTAACAGAAGTATCTGAAGATGGTAAAGAAGTAACACAAGTAGTTGAAAACATAAACAAAAACTCAGTAGGAAAATATTATATAACTTATAGAGCTGAAGACGAAGCTGGACAAACAGCAGAAATAATACTAACAGTAGTAGTAAGAGACACATTAGCTCCTACTATCGAATTAGAAGGACCAGCATCAATAGCAGTACGTTATGGTGAAGAATACATAGAAGCTGGATTAAAAACAAAAACAGACAATCTAACACCTGATGACAAAATTAAAATAACAGTTACAGGAAAAGTAGACACAAGTGTACTTGGAGTAGTATATGAAATCACATATACAGCCGAAGATGAAGCTGGAAATAGATCATCAGTAACAAGATATGTAACTATAACACCAGTAAGCACATCAGAAATAATGAGAGAAGAAAATCCTCATTGTAAAGATGGTGAGCCATGTTATAACACAGAAAACCAAGATAAAAACTATGTATGGTATAGTGGACACCTATGGAGAGTTATAAAAATAAATAGCGATAACACTATTAAATTAATAACAGAAGAATCTATTGCAGCCTTCTCTTACGGAGATGGAACAGAAGGTTCAAGTAAATTCATAGGAAGCAACGTAGAAGATTGGTTAAATAATGAATTCTACAAAGCACTAGCTAACAAAAACCTAATAGTAGAATCAAACTATTGTAACGAAAAAACTACTAGTGCGAATGCAAAACGTGAAACATGTAACGAAGCAGATACAGTAAAAGCTAAAGTAGGATTACTAACAATGGATGAATATAACTTCTTAGGTACAACAGAAAGCTTTGTAAACAATGGACTATTATTCTATACAATGACACCAACAAGTGGAAAAACAAACGTAATAATACAAAGTGACGGAAGCAAAAAATACAACGCACTTAATACAGCCTTAGTAGCAGTAAGACCAGTAATCACACTAAATACTACAAACATAGTATCAGGTGACGGAAGCGAAGAAAACCCTTATCGTATAGAAGGAGATAAAAGCGTATCAGTTGGTTCTTCACTAAGCAAAGTATCAAGTGGTGAATACGTAAGCTTTGCAGGACGTACATGGCGTGTTGTAAAACAATTAGAAGGAACAAGATTAATATATGATGGATACAATACTGTTAAAGATGAATTAGGAAATGATATCCTTGACAAACAACAATATGGAAAATTCAAAACATTTACAACAACAAGTGGTATTGGTAAATATCTAAACGATAGTACTGACAATAATTCATTCTATAACACTGTATTTGGTGCTAAAGAAAAACAAGTTATCTTAAAATCTCTATGGTATTATAATCGTATAGAAAAAGGTAACAACCCACTTAGCACATCACTAAAATCTAGCTCAAATTCTACTGAAGCATATGTAGGATTAGTAAGAGTAGGTGAATTAATGAGTGGTGGAAGTACTACAGCAGATGACAGAAATATAACATCTTGGACACTTAATAATAATGGAACAACTCAGTGGTATACTGCATGGGATGGAGCATTAGGTTCTAACTCAGCAGAATATGAATACCGTAACATAAGACCAGTAATTAACCTAAACAATTCAAAAGTTAAAATTGCTGGCGGTGCAGGTACAGCTGCTAGTCCATACACACTAAGTTACTAAAAAACTTAGTAAAACATTAGACTATTAACTATTATGTTAATAGTCTTTTGATATATAAAAAAATAACAGAAAGCTATCATCAATTAATTTACGAAGAAAAGAAAAAATAGTATAATGTTTAGCAATTTATACTAAATTTAGAGTAAACGAAAAATTTGGTATAA
>CANORX010000063.1 GCA_947569225.1 uncultured Clostridia bacterium | reverse complement strand
CATTCTAAACTTTTATAAGTTGTTGTCTTTATATCCATTGTTTACTCCTATAAATATATTTAAATTAATTTCTTTCTCTTACTAATAATATCTTTACTTAACGTATAAATAGTTAAATTAGCGCGTTTTAAAACCTTTATAAAACCTAAACCCTCTATAACAATATCCTCATCTTGTTTCACTTCCAAATCAACTTTATCTAACATCTTCAAATCATCTCTAGTTTGTATTTTCATTTTATTATAAATCAAATCATTATTAAAATAAAATATCAAATTAAGATCAGATAAGCTATTATTCTCAATTCTAATAATATTATCTATTAAAATCATAAAATTTGGTCTTATACTATATATCTTAGGCTTAATTTCCTTCTTTGGCAAGAGTTTTTTATACTTATTTAACTCAACAAAATTAGAAACACTTAATTCATTAACAAAACCAGGAGTATCAATAATAGTCAAATCACTTGTAAGCTTAATGTTAATAAGCTCGGTTGTAGTATTAGGAACATAACTAGTAGTTATAAAAGCCTCTTCCCCATTACTTTTAAGCAAACTATTTATTAACGAAGATTTACCACTATTAGTGTGTCCAATAACATAACAAAAACTAACCTTATCTCTAATAAGCTTATTATAAATTTGCTCCACATTCCACATTTTTTCACTACTAATAACAAGAACATCATCTATAAAATCTAACTCTTCTTTAACATAATTAATTAACTTTTTATCTTTAACACTCTTAGGAATCAAATCTCTTTTAGTTAAAACTAAATATATCTTATTCTTAATATATCTTAAAGGCTCTAAAGTATTATTAGATAACGTAGTTAAATCCAAAAGATAAATAACAGGAATATTTATATCAATATTATTTATAAAATCTAATACTTGAACTCTTTTATCTATTACACTTGCTTCTCCATAATGAATAATCTTAAAACACCTTTCACAATAAAGAGCCTTATCATAAACCTTAGAATCTATATACCCTTCTTCCATATTATTTACACTTTGTAAAGTTGCCCCACAACCAATACATTTTTTAATCATAATATTTCCCTTTTTTAAACAAATCTCTACTACCTAAAATTAATATAATAATCTTTTCTAAAAATCTATTAAACAATGTAACAAACCTATCTTTTTTACTTATCTTATTAACCAAAATACTTGTCATCCCAGCTATATTAGCGCCCAAAACAACTTTCAAAAACTGATCTCCCACACACTCTATCTGTTCACTAGAAAATTTGTAAATCTCTTTTATCTTATTATAATTTCTCTGTCCTGGCTTACCAGCAGAAGCGCAAGAATCAATCTCTAAACCATTTCTAAACGGTTCCACTCTTTTCCTTCCACTATTAGACATTAAAACTGGTCTCATCCCAAGTTCCTTAATCTCAAACATTAAATCAATAGCCTCTTTTGAAGGCTTATCTTGGTCAACTGAAGCAATAGTATTATCTAAATCAAATATAATACACTTTATTCCAAGACTAGCAAGTTTCTTATAATTTACTCTATATATACTTTGCGCATACATATCTGGCACAAATTTATCTATCATTTTCCATCACCTTCTAATAATTTAATTTCTCACTATATTCAAACTCATTATCTAAAATCTTAACAATATCGCCATCTCTAGCGCCTAGACTCTTAAGTTCCTCATCTATTCCAAGATTCTTTAACTTTCTTGCAAACCTTAAAGCTGCTTCATCGCTATTAAATCTTGTCATCTTTAAAAGCAGTTCTAACTTATCCCCACTTACTACCCAAGTATTCTCATTCTCTCTTGAAATAGTATAAGGTTTTTCATTCTTAAACTCATATAGAACATAATTTTCAAACTCCGTCTCCTCATAAAGATTATCTTTACTTAAATCTAATAATTCTCTAAATTTAATTTTAAGTTCATTTAAACCCATATGAGTAATAGCACTTGTCTCTAATATCTCTAAATCCTTATAAGTATCTTTAAACTCTTCTAAATTCTTCTTTGAATCCACCATATCCATTTTACTAGCAACAATTATACTTTTCTTATTAAATAATTTTTCACTATAATTGCTTACTTCTTTTTTCAAAACCTCATAATCTTGAATAGGACTTCTGCCTTCACACCCACTCATATCTATTACATACGCGATAACTTTAGTCCTAAGTGCATGCCTCAAAAACTTATCTCCAAGACCAACGCCCTCACTAGCGCCTTCTATAATTCCAGGAAGATCTGCAACAACATAACTATTTTCTCCCATTTCTACAACACCCAAATTAGGAGTCAAAGTAGTAAAATGATAATCTGCAATCTTAGGTTTAGAAGCACTTATAACACTGATTAAACTACTCTTTCCAGCACTAGGAAAACCAACGAGTCCAACATCAGCTAAAAGCTTTAACTCACACTTTAACTCTCTCTCTTCTCCTGGCGCGCCATACTCACTAACAGTCGGAGCCTTATTTTTATTGGTCTTAAAAGAAGCATTTCCTTTTCCACCTCTTCCACCTAAAGCTACAATAACCTCTTCTCCGTGCTTAACCAAATCGCACACTATTAAATTAGTGTCAACATCTATAACAGTAGTACCAACAGGAACTCTAACAATCACATCTTCCCCGCTAGCGCCTGTCTTCAAAGCTCCACTTCCATGTTTTCCAGCCTCACCCTTAATATGTTTCTTATACCTAAGATCAATCAAAGTCTTTAAGCCTTCATCAGCTTTAAATATAACATTTCCGCCTCTGCCACCATTACCACCATCAGGACCTCCCATCTCAACAAATTTCTCATGACGAAAAGAGGAACACCCGTCCCCACCTTTTCCACCTACTACTTTTAAAATTACTTCATCAATAAACATTATTTCACCTGACTTTACTAATACTCATTTTACCACACTATATACCAATAGTAAACAAAACTAGAATTCAAAAAAGTCACATTTATAAAAAAATAATATAAAAAAGCAAATCTCACTATAATTTATATAAATGAAACTTACTTAAAAACATTTTAAACATTATTATTTCTCATAAATTCTCTCATTAACTTAACTAGTGCTCTTTTCTCAATCCTTGAAACATAACTCCTACTAATACCTAACTCCTTAGATATCTCTCTTTGAGTTTGCTCATTCTTATTTAATAACCCATACCTTCTAATAATAATATCCTTTTCACGCTTATTAAGACAACCCAAATACTTCTTTAACAAATTAACATTATCTTTAAGTAATATAACATCTGCCGAATCAACATACTCATCCTTTAAAACATCTACTAAAGTTATCTCATTCCCATCTTTATCATAACCTATTGAATCATTTAAACTAACATTATTCTGAATTTTCCTATTTTGTCTAATATACATCAAAATCTCATTTTCAACACACTTAGCCGCATACGTTATTAGCTTAACAGGTTTATCTGGATTATAAGTATCTATCCCCTTAATAAGCCCTATAGTACCTATACTTATCAAATCATCTGTATTCTCATTAAATGTTTCAAACTTTTTAACAATATGAGCAACTAACCTAAGATTATGCTCAACTAAAATATTTCTAGCTTCCTTATCACCATTAACTGACAAATAAATATATCTCTCCTCTTCTTCTGGCTTTAAAGGTTCAGGAAACACATTTATACTATAACTAGTAGTAAAAAAAGCAAACTTCTTTAAAAATTCAATTATTCTCTTTATCATACTAAAACTTATTCATAAAAAAAATAAATATGATATATTAATTGATTTTTAGTACATTATATGATACTATACATACTCATTAAAGGAGAAGAATATTGATATGATAAAATATAAAAAGAATTTACTTAACATCATAACAGATGCGACTATACTAGAATTAATAAATGCACTAACCATTTTAAATAAAAACCAAAAAGAAAATTTTTTCAAAGAATACACACTGATAGATGATAAAGAATTAAGATGTAAATTAAGTAATTCTGAAAAAGCAAAAAACAATTATTATTTAAAAAAAATAGAAGAAGAAATAAAAATAAGAAGAAGACATGAAACAATAGAAAAACCAAATAAAGAACAAGACTTTTGGAGACTATTTTATCCATCTAAAAAAGAAGATATTCTTCTTGCTATATCTTGTTTACCTACAAATGAAAGAATCTTACTTTATAAACAATATGGGCATGATTTATCAAATACCAAAATAAATAAAAAACTAACTAACAAAGAATTATATATAGTTAAATATTGCATAATAAAAAAATTAAAAAGAATTCTTAAAAAAATTGAAAGTGGAAATTATGTTATAGAAGGAATACAAGACCAATTCGAAGAAAATATTACTTTTGAACAAATCAAAAAAGCTGTAAATCAAAGTACAGAGGACTATAGAAGAATATGCTATTACTACTTTGATAAAGACTTAGAAAAAAAAGCTATAGTACCTAAACATAAATCAAAAAAAATTTTAAAATCTCTTATTATGGAAAACTTACATAAAACTATATTTAATAAAACTATAACTAAAGAATTTTTTAATCCCTTTGTAAGTCAATTTTATTCTCAAAGAATAGCAGATGAAACCGACAAAGAATTATTAGAAAGAGTTAAAAGTTACTTTTATGTTCTAAAAGAAGAAGAACTAGACATAATATACAGAAAATATGATAAAAATTTAGAAAATACTACTAATAAAGGTAATTTTACAAAAGAAGAAAACAAAATCCTTTTAAGATTAATTATCCCAAAATTAATAAATAACATGAAAAAAAGTAAAAAAGATATTATCTATTGTATGCCTTTAAAAGACTTTTTCGCGCCTTTAATCCCCTTTGAAGAAGCACTTATAGAAATAACTACTCTAAAATATTATGAAATAAAACTATTAAAGCAAAAATACAATGAAGATTATTCAGGAATAACACCAAAATTATTATTAAGTAAGGAAGAAAACTATATAATTAAAAAAGCAATAAACAAAATACAAAAAAGATTAATAAAACGTTTATCTATAAAAACAGGTTTATCTGAAAAAATACTTTATAAAATAAAAAGACTATTTAAAAGTGAAGAAGTTAACACATTAAAAAATATCTACTCTGAAAACTATGCTCATGCAATTATCATAAAAAAATACATGTTTAACGAAGTATTTAATGAACAAATTAGCATTCTAACCAATGTAAATACAAATATGATTATTCTTCTAACTAAAAACTACTTACTAAAAGAAAAAGAACTTTTATGTAATGAAGATGAAAATATTAACATAAAATCTTTAACAAAATAAATTTATACTTGTACAACTTTTTATACATTTTTTTAAGTAAAGCTTGATTTATATATAAAAGTAGTGTATAGTATAGTCTCGATTTAGGGGGAGTATATATGAATAACGATCACTATTATAGTATAGTTACCGACAGAATTAAAGAATTAGAAAAAGATTTAGAAAGGGCTAAAAACGAAGGAAGAACAGATTTAGAAATTGAAGTTTTAACTAAAAAAATTGAACACTTAAGAAAAATTGAATTATTACCACTATATATAAGTATTCAAAGCTTATCAGAAGCAGAAATATATGAAATGGAAACAAAGAAAAACATAACATTTTCTACACTAGAACAAAAACTACATTTGAGTACAGTTAGAAACACAATAAACAGAAATAAACCAGTTCCTTTAGCATATATAAAAGAAGCACTTTTAGAAGACTATGAATCTCTATCAGAACTTCTTGAATTACAAAATATAAACCTTGTAACTAGTAGCAAAATCCAAACTTTATTTAATTGTAGAAATATGAATAGTTCATTAATACACATAACTATAAAAGAAAACAAATTAGAAAAATATGAAAGTGATTTAAATAAAAGTATCTCTTCATTACAAGAAGATTATAATTTTGATACTTTAAAACAAATAACTTTTTATAACAATAATCCTGAAACAAAATTACCAATTGAATTCATACTAAAACATAAAGATAAAGTAATTGAAAATAATCCTGAAATGAAAAAGACTATAGACAAATTAATACGTAAAAATAAATTTGGATTTATAACTAAAATATTTGATAAAAAAAGAAATAAATATGAAGAAATGTTTTTAAGTTCTCTTTTATCTGCATATCAAAACGATAAAAGACTAGAAAAATACAACATTGAATCTGATGAAGAATTATTTACTAATTCACATACTATTAAGAAATTTATTAAAAAGCTAGAAAGAAGAATAACAAGTAAAAAAACTGAAATAAAAGACTTA
>CANORX010000062.1 GCA_947569225.1 uncultured Clostridia bacterium | reverse complement strand
ATTATAATTTGAACGATGAAAATGGTAATGTTTTGAAAACTAATGAAAAGAGAATTTATATGCCTTATGTAATAGGTATTAAAGATGGAAATGTAGTTAAAGATAAAGTTGGTACAATTAGTTTAGACGAGGAACAGACTAAGTATAGTGAGTTTACTAAAGAACAACATAATGAATTAAAAGGTATTTATAGTGATTTGTTTGAAAGTGTTTTTGGAAGTAAGGATAATATTTGTACTCAAGGAGAAGTTTGTGATTGAGATTATCTAGTTAATTCTAGATTTTTTCTTTTTGTTTATTATTATTAAAAATTAATTGAAAAGTTTGTTTTGTTCTTTTATAATAAGGGTTAGGAAGTGATTTTAATGAAGAAGTTTATAGGTGAATTTAAAGAGTTTATATCTAAAGGTAATGTTTTAGATATGGCAGTTGGTGTTATTATAGGTGGCGCTTTTGGTAAGATTGTTACTAGTTTAGTTAATGATATTATTATGCCTTTAGTTGGTATTGTTATTGGAGGACATGATTTTACTGGTTTAACTCTTAATGTTGGAAATGCAAGTATTAAGTATGGTACATTTATGCAAAATGTTGTTGATTTTCTTATAGTTGCTTTTTGTATTTTTGTTTTTATTAAAATTATAAATAAATTTAAGAAGAAGGAAGTTAAGAAAGAAGAGGTAGCTAAAAAAAGTGATGAAGTTGTTCTTTTAGAAGAGATACGAGATTTACTTAAAGCTAATAAAAAGGAAGTTAAGAAGAAAACTACTAGTAAGAAGAAATAATACCAAATATTTCTTTTTAATATTACTTGAAATAATTAAGTCGCTTTTTTATAATTGTTTTAGGAAGTGACTTTTTATGATTTTAAATGTTAGTGGTAGGACAGATATAGTAGCTTTTTATAGTGAATGGTTTATAAATAGATATAGAGAAGGGTTTGTCGATGTTAGAAATCCTTTTTATCCTAAGAGTGTTAGTAGAATATTTTTTAGTGATGTTGATATGATAGTTTTTTGTACTAAGAATCCTATTCCTTTAATAGATTTTCTACCTAAGATAAATATACCTGTTATTTTTCAAGTTACTTTAACACCTTATAAAAAAGATATAGAACCTAATGTTATTTCTAAAGAAAAAATAATATCTGCAATAAAAAAGATATCTAATATTATAGGTAGTGAAAATGTTTATGTTAGATATGATCCTGTTTTTTTAAGTGATAAGTATAATTTAGATTACCATGTTAAGGCTTTTGATAAAATGTGTATATTATTAAAAGGGTATGTTAAGTATGTTATTATTTCTTTTATTGATGGTTATAAGAATGTTAAAAATAATATGGATGTTTTAAGGGTTAGAGAGTTTACTAAAGATGATTATAAAGTTATAGGTATGTCTTTTTTTAAGAGTGCTTATGAAAATGATATGACTGTTCAAACTTGTGCTGAAGAGGAAAATTTAATAGAGTATGGTTTTATAAAAGATGATTGTGTTAGTTTGGAACTTTTTAAGAGGATGACTAATAAGAGTAAGTGTAAACTTTGGAAGGCGAGAAATAATAAGTGTTGTGGTTGTGTGGAAATGGTGGATATTGGAGCTTATAATACTTGTTCTCATTTTTGTAAATATTGTTATGCAAATTATAATGAGAAGTTGGTTATTAAAAATAGAGAGATGCATGATGTGAATTCAAGTTTGTTAATTGGTAATTTGAATGAGAATGATATAGTTAGAGTTCGAAAATCGTAAATACTAACATATAATTAGTAAAGAAAAGTTTTTTATTTTACAATTATTATAGTTTTAGTGATATAATATATTTATTCTTTAAAAATAGATGTGGGGGCAGTTATGAACGGAGTTAAAAATTATTTATTATATTTTATATGTGTGAGTTTGCTTTTTTTGTTTTTGTTTTTTAGTGTTAGGATTTTTGAAGAAAAGAATAATTTGGCTAGCTTGAAACTTTATGCTATGGTTAATGATTATGAAAATGTTAGTGTTAAAAAGGAAGATAGTGGAGTAAATATTAATTATCCTAAGTTTCAGTATGATGTTTTAAATAGTAAAGTAGATGAGTTAGTTAGTGATTACGATAATTTTAATAATGTGAGTATAGATTATAGTGTTAATATAACTAAGGATTTAATTAGTATGTTTTTTGTTATTAATAAAGATGGAATAGTTAATTATAAGAATATTAATTATGATATAAAGAAATTAGAGTTTTGTGATAATAATAGGATATTTGATTTTAATGTTTTAGGTAGTGAAGTGTTAGATAAAGTTAAAGCGAAGTATTCTTCTAAAGTTTATGATAGTGTAGTTAGTGATAATTTTAGTAATGCAAGTGTTTTAGTTAAAGAAGAGGGTGTTTATATTTATTTTAATGCTAGTATTTTTTCTAATGTTTTACATAAAGTGTTTGTTTTATTTGCTAGTGATAATAGTAAGTCTGTTATAGATATTAATTATGATAAGGTTATTGCTTTTACGTTTGATGATGGACCTAGTCAGTATTCTAATCAGGTTGCTGATGCTTTGAAAGAAAATGATTCTAAGGCTACTTTTTTTGAGTTAGGTAATAGGATGAAGTATAATCAAGATATAGTTAAGTCTTTATATGATAAGGGAATGGAAGTAGCAAGTCATACATATGCTCATAAGAATTTGAATAAGCTTAGTGTGGAAGAGATAGAAGAGGAAATAAATTCCACTAATATTATTTTTAATGAGATTACAGGAGATAATATTAAGTATGTTCGTCCACCTTACGGTAATGCTAATTCAACAGTTAAGGCAACAGTTACTACTCCAATAATTAACTGGAATGTTGATACTGAAGATTGGTTAACTAGAGATAGTGAAAAGATTTATAATCATATTTTAGAAAATGTAAGTGATGGGGATATTGTTCTTATGCATGATATTTATCCTGAAACTTTGGAAGCTATTAAAATGGTTTTGCCAGTTCTTCGTGAGCGTGGATTTAAGATTACTTCTGTAAGTGGACTTGCAGAAGAGAAAGGTAGAGTTTTAGAAGTTGGGCATATTTATAGAAATATTGACTAGACTTTATTGATGTTTTGAGGTATAATTGTGAATAAATTTAATTTTTAAGGGGGTACTTATGAATAAGGCTTTGATAGTAGAAGGTGATGAGGTTACAATTATTGATTTTGTTTCTTGGGATAATTATTATAATTTGTATTTTAAGTTGATAACTTTGGAAGGAGAGACTATATTGTGTTCTTGTTCTAATGTTAAATTGCTTTTTAATATAGATAGAGAAAAGACTAATCAAGAGATTGTAAGTTATATTTTTCAAAGAGATATGAAGATTAAGTGTTATGATAATGGTAATAAGCTAGTAAAATAATTTCTTTTTGTTAATCCATTCTTTACACTTCTTTATCCTTTTGTTATAATTTGTTTATGAAGGAAGATTTTAAGTGTGTAAAATTTACTATTGTTAATTTAATAACATTTGCTAGAGTGATTGGTTCAATTGTTTTACCTATTGTTTATTTTGTTAAAGGGATTGAGAGTTTAGCTTTTTTTGTTATTATTTTATTTTTGACTGACATGGTTGATGGTAAGTTATCAAGATTGTGGAAAGTTGAAAGTTTTTTTGGTGGATTTATGGATTCTATAAGTGATAAGTTGTTTTCTTTCGTTATGTTAGCTATTATTTCTTATGAGTATCCTTATATGCTTATTGTTCTTTTTTTAGAGTTTATTATTTTTGTTATTAATACTTTGGCCTTTAGTGAGAATAAGAATGTGCAGTCTAGTAAAATGGGTAAAGTTAAGACGGCTATTTTGGATGTATGTGTTTCTGTTTTGTTTATTTATTCTGCAAGAAGTATTTATGAGGGGTATTTGAGTGTGAGTTTTAATAATATACTTATTAGTACTCAGTATCCAATTAGTTATATTCTTACAGGGATTATTATTGGAATGGAGATTTTAACTATTAGTGATTATTCTAAAAATAGGTTTAAGCAGACTACTTATGAGAGTATGAAGGGTAGGGAGTTAAAGAGTTTTAAAGAGATATGGTTTATGCTTATTGATAGAGATTTTTATATTAATAATAAAGATAAGAGAATAAAGAAGTTTTTGTATAAAAATTGAATTGTAGATGGAGGGTTTTATGTTTAAGGAAGTTTTATATTTGGGAGATTTAAAAAAAGATATTAACCGTGTTAATAATCCATTTTGTATGAGGAAAGAAGTTATTAAATATGTTGGTGCTGCTAGTGTAGCTATGCTATTTACACCGGTTATCATTTTAGTGCCTCATCTTTTTGATTTTTTGTATATAAAGGATAATTTAAGAAATATTTTGTTAGTTGATTTTGTAGTTATACCTAGTATGTTATTTTATTTTTTTAATAGAAATAAGAAAAAAGTAATAAAAGAGTATGAAGAGGCAAGTGATAGATTAGAGCAATTATCTAATAGTTTAAGTGAAGATATAAAAGTTGATAGTAAAAGTATTTGTGAATCTATTATTTTTGAGGAAGTAAAAAAACATAGACAAATTAATAATGGTTATGATAAGTCAACAGAATTAATAACTAATAGTTTTTATTTTCTAGATAGGGAAGAAAAGGTTAGATTACTTAAGTCATATAGAAGTATTATAAATGAAAATGGTAAAGTTATAGAGGATAATAATCTTGTTAGTTATTCAGATGAAGAATTTACTAATAATGAAGAAATACCAGTTAAAGTTGTTAAATTTATTAAGAAGAATTAAGTTTTGTAGGAGGATTTTAGTTTATGATAAAAATAAAATATGATTATAATTTAAAAGAGGATATTGAAAATTCTAAAAAGGTATTTAATCGAAAAAAACAAATATTAGGAAGAATCCGTGCTTATTTTATTAGCTTGCCATTATTGATTTTGATAAATATTTGTTTTCATGGATTTAGTTTAGAAGATTTTAAATCATTTGTATTGTTTGTTTGTTCTTATTCAGTTACTACTGTAGTTATTCAATATGTAAGTTATAGATATGATAATAAGATTGTAAAAGAAAAAACTAGAAGAGCTAATGATAGATTAAATGTGTTCTGTTTACATTTAGGTCGTGAAAATGTAGATGTAACTTTAGAACAATTAAAAAATTCTGAAGTTATAAGTTTTAAAGAAGAGAGTTTTGAGAGTATAAATCAAAAAGAGAAGTCTAGTGAGGTTATTACTGATAGTTTTTATTTTCTAGATTCACATGAGAAAATTAGAGTTCTTAAGTCTATAAGAGAAATAGTAAAAGAGTGGAAAGAAGTTATTTCGGATGATATAGATTTATATTATGCCGAAGAAGAGTCAGATTCTTTGTGTTTGCCTGTAACTATTTCTAAAAGATTAGAAAGAAAATAGATATAAATAATTAAAGTCGTGTTTAAGTTTTACAATACTAATATTTAAAGTAAAATATAAAACACTAATAGAATAGCATTTAAATTTTACGATAAAAAAATCCATATTTTTTGAACACTAAATTGCATATTTTCTGACACCACTTTCTATACTTAATTAGAAAGCAGGTGATCAGCATTACTGAAGATATAATTTTAAGAAGTGTACAAATTGATATCATGAAATTTTTTCTAAAGACAAGTATCCCAAGGATTTTAAACAAGGAAAAAAGTATCGAATCTATTTGATTATAAATGTAGGAGATATGAAATATGCACGAATCTACAAGTATATATATCCGTGTGCCGTTGTAATACATAGGCAGTTACATTGTCTTCTGTTTCTTCAAGTTCTTGTTTTGTTATTGTAAAGCCATATTTACCAAAGTTAGTACCAATATTCAGTTTTCCGGTAGGTAGATTTTCATTGATTAACTCGCCAGTTTTTAGAATGAATTTAATCTTGTAAAAATCTTCTTCTCCATTTTCTGATTTTTCGCCGATAATTATTTTATCAACTAGACTATTGAAAACTTCTTCATTGAATTTTGTAAGACCTTTGTATTGTTTTAGAGTATTAGAGATTATATCAATTTGTTCTAATTTTTGTTTTCTAGTGAGTTCTACATTTTCAGTTTCTTTTAGTTGTTGTTCATACTCTTTAATTTTATTAGAAATTTCAAGATTTTTTTGATTTAGTATCTCTTTTGAAATAGAGCCATCAAGTTGTAAATCGATTAAGTTTGATAATTTGTTTTCGAGTTTTGTTATTTCTTCATTTATCTTTTTATAATTAAGATTATCTTGTTTTTCATTGATGACTTCATTTACTTTTTTCATAAATGAATTGATGTATTTATCACTATCTTGAAATAGTTTGTTATAAGCAATTACAAATATATCTTCTA
>CANORX010000061.1 GCA_947569225.1 uncultured Clostridia bacterium | reverse complement strand
ATTTTGTATTTTTGTCTTTTTCATAGTTTTCTAATTCTTCATAGTGTACAACAGGTATTTCAAGAGTATTATATAATAATTGTAGGTCTTTAGGTAATTCTTCTCCTATTATTAAGGGACAACAAATTTCATATATGTTGTTTTCTATGTTTTTACTATTTTTTGGTAACCTTTTTATTTGTTCGTCTTCTATTCTGTAGTATCCAACCATTTTTACTGCCTCCGTTCTTTCTAGTTATTAGTATACACTATTGTGGGGTTACTATCAATATGGTTATTTTTAGTGTTCTTTTTTTTAATTTTTCATATTATATAAATATGAAAAGAAATGTGTTAGTTGGAGATAGTCCAATGATTAAAATTAATTATGAGTTTGATGGCAATAAGAGACATGTTTATGTTAAGTTAGAGTCATTTAATATTACTGGTAGTATTAAGGATAGAATCGTTTATTATATTTTAGATAAGGCTAATTTGTGTGAGGGGACTACTATTGTAGAAGCTACTAGTGGTAATACTGGAATTAGTTTAGCAAGTTATGGTGCTAGGTATGGTCATCCTGTTGTTATTTTTATGCCAGACTTTGTTTCTAAAGAACGGGTTTTGCTTCTTAAGTTGTTTGGCGCGAAGGTTAATTTAGTTAGTCGTGAGGCTGGAGGATTTAATGAGTGTGTTCGTTTGGCTAAGAAATTTGCTTTAGAACATAATTGTTATTTGTTTAATCAGTTTTCTAACTCAGATAATGTTAAGTGTCATTATGATACTACAGGTTTAGAGATAGTTAATTCTTTAAATTATGTAGAAAGGTTTGTTAGTGGTGTTGGAACTGGTGGTACTTTAATAGGTATTGGTACTAGACTAAAAGAGAGATATGGGGCTCAGATTATCGCTATAGAACCTAAGAGTTTACCAATTTTAAAAGATAAAGATGCTAAAGGTAGTCATTTGATAGATGGTATTGGAGATGATTTTGTTCCTGATATTGTGGACGAAAGTTTGATAGATAAAATTATTGATATTGATGATGAGGACGCTATTGTTATGGCTAAGAAGTTATCAAGTGAGTTAGGGTTAGGTGTCGGTATTAGTAGTGCTGCTAATTTTTTAGGGTCGGCTATATCAAACGAAGAGGATAATGAAATTGTTACTATTTTTACAGATGATAACAAAAAATATTTGAGTGTTTTTGATAAAGATTATCTAATTCGTGATGATTTTATTTCAAAGAGAATAAAACTAGTTAGTTTTGAGTTAATCTAACTAGTTTTTTAGTTAAAGTGTCTAAGTGAAATGGCACTTATTATTATTAAAAATGATAGTTTTACAATGTATGTTAGTTCAAATCTTATTGTTTCTACTATTGATATTATTAAGTCTGATATACAAACTATCCATCCTTCTTTGCTATTTGGCTTGTAATCTTTTACTTTAGCTTTTTCATTTCTATTTATAAATGGAAGTACTTTTTTTATTATTACATGATGATACATGTGAGATTTTATTGCATCTTCTTCTAGCTTATTTATGTTAAAATATGTTTTTGCATTTTTGGCTGCTGTTTTAGGATGATTAAGGTATGAGTTTTCTTTTTTTGTTTTTCTTGAGCCAAAGAAAAAGTCATGTAGTAAGGCTGCTTTTGTGACACTTTCAATGTTTGCTTTAAATATTTTACCAAGTATGAAACTACATTTTGATACCCTTATCAGGTGTTCGTATTTATTAGAACCATGATGTAGGTCTTCTTTTGTTTTTTGAAATTTATCATTATTTATTATTTTTTCTGTTATTTGTTTATATTCACTTATTAATTCTTTTTTCATATTTCTCCTTAAATTTTTAAGTCGTATTAATATTATAATATATTTTATGTTTTTAAACAACTAAAATTACTTTATTTATTTTATGGTAAATGTTAGAATTATATACGATAAGGTTGTGATATAATGCCAGATATTATTAATTATCTTCAGAGTAATACAGATATTGATTTGACTCAGTTTAGTAATATGGAGAATATGTGGGATATTTTAAAGTGTTATATTAATCGTAAGGTAAAAAGAATAAAGGTTAATTTTAAAGATATTTTAAGTGATATTGATTATTTATATTATTTTAATTTAGATGTACTAGAGTTATGTGATTTTGTTTTAGATGAAGATTTAATTTTAATTTTATCTACTCTTGATGTTAAGAAAGTATTAGTATCAAGTTTTGATATTAAGAAAGAAGATCTTTTTAAGTTTGGTATTTATATGTCTATGAATTCTGATGATAGTTTAAATAGTTTTTTTATTGGAAATAGTTTATTAAGAGTAAATAATTGTGAGAGTGTTAAGGTATTAGAATTTGATAGTATTTGGTTTTTAAATGAAAGTCATTTAGATTTAAGCGATTTTAAAAATTTAGAATTTATTAAACTTAATTCGAAATATTATAATTTTGAATATAATGTTAAAGAAAGAAAGTTTAAAGTTGATTCGATTGATGTTTCTATTTTTTGTAGTTTTTTAATTTTTTTAGATACTAATAATTTTCAAATAGATGATATACATCTTCAGTTATTCTCAATAGATTATGATAGTGAAATAAAAGATTTAAATTTTGTTTTGAATTTTTGTAAGAATAATAAGATATCTAATGTTGTTATTAAAAATACACATTATACTGTAGTTTTTAAGGATAATAAGATTAAACAGTTAAAAATAGAAGTTGATAATGTTAAAGAAGCAAATGAAATATGTAATAAAATAAATTTTCCAATAGAGAATTTATATATTAGTATTAATAATACTCTTAGTGAGAGAGATACTTTGAATGCTAGTTTTAGTGGGTCTTTAACTATAGAAAATAAGATTGATGATTTAAGTAATTTAAAAACTGCTATGGTGAGTGCTAAGAGTATGGGAGCTTCTACTTTTATTTCTGGTGTTTATGAGATAGATAAGTATGATGAAAGTTATGATTATAGCGTTTTAGATGATATTTCTAAAGAGTTGGGTGTTTATTTTAAATATGAGAAAACTATGAAATATATTGCAAATAGGGATGAATATATTTCACTTGTGGAAGCTATTAAATGGTATAGAAAGATTATAAAAGATTATGATTTAAGTCCTGCTGAGAAGTTAATGGTTGCTTATGATATAGCTAAAACATTTAGTTATTCTACTAATAATTATTCTGGTGAAGATTTTAGAGCACCTCATAATGTTATTAGTAATGGTAAAATTGTGTGTGCTGGTTATTGTTTTCTTATAAATGAGATAGTTAATGGGATAGATCCTAATCTTTCTACTATTCGTGATAGTATAAAAAATGCTAATCATGCAATTAATGTGATTAGGATAGATGATGATAAGTATGATATTCATGGAGTGTATGCAGCAGATGTTACTAATGATTCTTGTGCAAGAAAGGATTCTATAGTAAATCAATTGGGTGAAAATTATAATGCTCTTGATTTGTATCAATATTTTCTAGTTAATTATTTAGATTATAAAATTATTTTTCCTAATTATGATTTACCTTATGCTTTTAGTTATGTTAGTGATAATACAAAAAATGTTGGCCTTTTTGATAATATACAATTAAATATTTTATTTTCTGGTTCATATTCATTAGATAAACTAAGAGATTATGCTTTTAAAGCAAGAAGAATAGATTTTAAAGATTTTAAAGAGATGTTAAAAAATGTTAGGTTAGCACAGGGGTTTAGTGAAGATAGTATAAATGATGAGATAAATAGAGTTATTTTGAATAATTCAATTCAAGCATATGTAATGAAAAATCATGATAATATGTTTATGGAGGAACTCCATGGAAGGAATAAAAGTGCTTAATTATTTTGGCAAGTCTCCCCTATTAAAAAAACACAAATAGTTTAAATTTGTGTTTTATTTAATTCTAGTTGGTCCTAATTCTAAATTTGGATTGTTTAAGTCTGGATGCTCGAATACATCAAAATCTTCTACAGATAGTGAACCTAATTCAAATCTACTAAAACGAAATGTTTCATATACTTCACTATCAAAGTCTTCTGTAAAATATGGATAACTGTTAATGACTTCTCTTACATCATCAACTAACTCACTTTGTTCTAATTTAAATTTACCATTTTCACAAATTATTCTGTAACCATAAAATTTGTGATGGTATAATCTCGTACGTCCAGTATTATTAGGGTCATAAGGATTAGTAGTCCATCCATCGTAGTGTACTTTTCTAGTACGCGGTATACTGTTTCCATCAGAATCTTTTTCGTAATAGGTTTCTATTACATCATATTCATAGAAGAATTTTAAATAGTCTTTTTTAGAGGCCATTGTATTAAATAAGTATTCCCAATTTGTACAACCTTCAAATAATCCTTTATTTCCAATTATTTTGTATACTTCTTCGTCTACTTTATTTATTTCAATATGTTCTTCATTCCAATGGTAACCATATGAATTTAAGAATTCTTGATCTTTGTATGTTTGTATAGTTATTTCATCTGTTATTTCTTTAGTATCTTTATGAACATGACTTGGTGGTAATTCACATTTTGATTTTTCACTACAACTTGATAGTAAAGTTATTGTTATCGCAATTGGTATTAGGTTTTTATAAAATCTTTTATTCATGATAAAATCCTCCGATTGCTAGATATTTTAATACTAAAATTCATATTTGTCAATTGACAAAAAAGCGTTAAAATGATAATATAATTTGCTAAAAGGGAGTGATTTTATGTCAGTGCTAGAAAATTTAGATTCTACTAGAGGACGTAAAGAATATGAAGCTAAGGTTAAAAATTTAGAAGGAATTTTTAATAAACTACATAATATATTAGATATATCAGAATATGAAGATAAATTTAATCAAATTAAAACTGATGTTAGTAATAGTGTGAATTTTTCTACTGTTATGATATCTGAAGATATGAAGTTAGATTACGAAGATTATGCTTTAATTCCTTATACAAAAAGGCTTGATGAATTGCTTAAAGAGGTAGAGACTAATTTAATTCCGTTTTATGAACTACATTTGTTAATATCTAAAGTTAATATTCAGATTTCAGAGATTAGTTTAGATAATATTTTTGAAGTAATTAGTAATACTAAGTCTTTAATTGATTTGGTAAATTCTTTGAATACTAATGATAATAGGAATAAGAATAAGTTGGTAGATAAGGCGTTTGATACTATTTATTCAGTAATTTTGTATGAAGAATTATTTGATAAAAGTGATATTTTAATTTATATTAATTATTTAAATATTCCTTTTAATAAGGAGAATATTGGTAGACTTTTATCAAGAGATCTTAATAAATTAAGTGAAAAGGATTTAATAGATGAGGATTTAAGAACTATTAAGACTGAAGGTTTAGGATATGATTATTTAAATGAGGATATAGTTAGAAAGGTTTCTAGAAAAACTGTTGGAGAAAAAAATTCTGAATATCAAGAAAGAAAAAAACAGGCAATTGATTTTATTTCTTTAAAGGTTAAGTCTTTTGAAGATAAGTATAGAGATACTAAGGAAAAGTTAAATAGTAATCAAGATTTTCTTGAAAAGCTACGTTTGAGAAGGAAGTTAATTACTGCTAAGTTTTTGTCAAAGGCTTTACCATTTGTTTTGATACCTGTTATTACTTTTAGTGTTGGAAATTCAGTAGGAAAAAAATTATCTAATAATATTACAGAGTATAAAACTATTACAAGAACTGTAGATTTAAATACAGGGAAAGTTATAGGTGAGCCAAAGGAAATATATGATGAGAGGGAAACAACTTATGTTGCAACTATTATGGAGTATAGTCCTTATAAAAAGGATTTAACTGGAAGTGGTTATATTAGTAATGTTATTGCTTATGAGTATGTTGTTCCTCAAGATATAGATGATGATTTTCATCTTACTTTAGAAGATATAGATAAAAGTGTTAAGAAAGAGAAATATAGATTTGTTGATCATAAGGATGCTTTAGAGAGTACAGATAGTACTTCAGATTATACTATTCAAATTATAGAGACTTTTCAAGATAAAACACAAAATAGGAAAAGTACAAAATTTATTCTTCCTTTTACTATTCTTGGAATTGGTTTAGGTGTAGTTGCAGATGCAATTTTGATATATTTTAAAAAGTTTGGATTTTGTGAAACTAACGAGTTATTGTTAGAATTAAGTCAAGATATTAATGATGCTAAGTTAAATGAATCACAAATAAAGGAAGAGATGGCTTTACTTAAAGATGAATCTTTATTATTACAAGAAGATTATAATAAGGTTGTTAAATGTTATGGTAGCTTGGAAAATCAATTAATTATTCCTGAGATTGAAGAAGTTCTAGTTCATAAATTAAAAAAACACTAGTAAATAAATAACCACGCCTAGAAGACGTGGTTTTCACATGGCCTATAAGGCCAAAAT
>CANORX010000060.1 GCA_947569225.1 uncultured Clostridia bacterium | reverse complement strand
TTGTTGTCTTTATATCCATTGTTTACTCCTATAAATTTCTTAGTCTCTCTAATTTATGAAAATTTTTCGTTAAATTATTTAAAGAGATTTTTCATATAAAGTTGATTTAATAATTTCTTTATTAGTTAAAACAGACTTAACTTCTTCTTCTACTTTTCTTAACATTGTGTGATATATTTCTTCATTAAAGTTAGATTTTAATCTAAAAATCATATCTTCATTTGTTTCTATAATTTCTATGTATTTAGAGAATTCTTTTATAAATCTTGGAAAAGCATCAATTCCTGTTTCGTATTCAACTATTATGTTATTGTATGCAAATTCTTGAGCTGTTTTTACTCTGTAGTCAATCATTTGAAAACGTGTTATTTCTACACTTTCATCATTGTTACTGTGTTCTCTTAAATACATTAAAGGTATTATAATTTGATATTCATATTTTATTTTGTATTTTGCTTTGTCTGTCATTTTTAATCTTCTCCGTTTATTTTTTCTATAATGTCTTCTATTTTTTTACCATATTCTATGGATTCATCATAAATGAATTTTATTTCTGGAATATGTCTTATGTTTAGTCTTTTGGCAAGTTCACTTCTAAAGAATGATGATGCATTGTTCATGTCTTTTATTACTTTTTCTTTTTTGTAATCGTCTAGTGTTGTGAAATATACTTTTGCAAAGCTTAAGTCATTAGTTACGGTAGCATATGTTATTGTTACATTTTTTAAGTCTTCGTCTTTTATTTCAGTTAGTAGTATACTACTGATTTCTTTTATCATGTCTGATGCTACTCTTTCTCCTTTTAGGTTCATATGTGTTTCACTTCTTTCATTTCATACGCCTCTATTATGTCTCCTATTTTTATGTCTGAGTAGTTTTCTATTGTTATTCCACAGTCAAATCCATTTTTAACTTCTTTTACACTATCTTTTTCTCTTTGTAAGCTTCCTATTTTTCCTTCGAAAACAACTATTCCATCTCTTATTAGCCTCATGCTACTGTTACTTTTTATTGTTCCATTTGTTACGTGTGAGCCAGCTATGTTTCCAACTTTAGAGAATTTGAATATTTGTCTTACTTCTGCTTCTCCTATTGTTACTTCTTCGTATTCTGGGTCAAGCATTCCTTTCATTGCTGCTTCTATTTCTTCTACTACTTTGTATATTATATTGTACAGTCTTATGTCTACGTTGTAATTTTTCGCTGTTTCTTTTGTTTTGCTGTTTGGTACCACATTAAATCCTATGATTATGGCATTACTTGCGTTTGCTAGTACTACATCGCTTTCAGTTATTGTTCCTACTCCACTTCTTATTACTGATATTTTAACGCCTTCTACATTGATTTTTTCAAGCGCATTTTTTACAGCTTCTTCGCTTCCTTTTACATCTGTTTTTAGGACTATATTTATTTCTTTTCTACCTTCTTGAATAGATGCGAATAAGTCATCTAAGCTTACTGCTTTTTTTGCAAATCTTTTTTCTTTTTCTAATACTCCTCTTTTAGATGCAACGTTTTTAGCTTCTTTTTCATTTTCAAAGGCCATGAATTTGTCACCTGCGACTGGTACTTCATTTAGTCCAGTTACTTCAACTGGTGTGCTAGGAATTGCTTCTGTTAGGTCTATTCCGTTAGAATTCTTAAGTGTTCTTACTTTTCCATATGAAGAACCAACTACTATAGGGTCTCCTATTCTTAGCGTTCCATTTCCTATTAGTAGTGTTGCTACTGCACCTTTTGATTTGTCTAATTTTGCTTCTATTACTGTTCCTATAGCATATCTGTTTGGATTTGCTTTTAATTCTTCCATTTCTGCAAGGGCTAGTATGTTTTCAAGTAATAAGTCTACGTTTTCTCCTGTATGAGCACTTAGTTTGACATATATTGTGTCTCCTCCCCATTCTTCTGGAGTTAGTCCTTGTTCGCTCATTTCACTCATTATTTTGTCTACATTTCCTAAGCCTTTGTCTATTTTATTAATTGCTACTATTATAGGTACTTTAGCACTTTTGGCATGATCTATAGCTTCTTTTGTTTGTGGCATCACTCCATCATCTGCAGCTACGATTATTATTACTATGTCTGTTACACTGGCTCCTCTTGCTCTCATTTCTGTGAATGCTGCGTGACCTGGTGTGTCTATAAAGGTTATTAGTGAGTTGTTAATTTCTACTTGATAAGCACCTATCGCTTGTGTTATTCCTCCCGCTTCTCCACTTACAACGTGACTGTTTCTTATATAATCTAATAGTGATGTTTTTCCATGGTCAACGTGTCCCATTATTGTTACTATAGGTGCTCTTGGTATTAAGTCTTTTTCATCGTCTATTATTTCATATTCTTCAAAGTTACTAATATCTGTGCTTTCTTCTGTTTTTAGTGTGTAGTTATATTCTAAGGCTATTACTTCTGCATCTTCATAACTTATGCTAGAGTTTATGTTTATCATTAGTCCCATCATAAATAGTTTTTTGACTAGGTCTGTATCACTTACATTTAAAGCGCTTGCTAAGTCTTTTACTGTCATGCCATTTTTATATAAAACAATGCTTTCATCTTTGTTTTCTTTGTTTGTTTGTAATTTTGTTTTGTTTTTGTAAAGATTCTTTTTTTCTTTTTTGAATTCTTCACTATTGTTTTTGGTGTCTTTTTTCTTAAGTTTGACTTTCTTAGTTCTTTCTACTTGAATGTTACTTCCGCCTAATAGTTCTTCTGCTCTATCTTCAAATGAGAATTTACTTTCTAATTCTTCACTAAGTAAGTTTTCTAATGTTTCTTCATCTTCTTCGTTTTGTGCTAAAGCACCTATTGTATTGTCAAGTATTATGATATCATCATCTTCTAATATGTCCTCTTCATTATTTACTTGTATGTCTAATTCTTTACATTTTTCTAATAGGTTTTTAACATTCATTTTTAATTCCATCGCGTATTCTTTTACTGTCATAATTACACCTTCTTTCTTTATATTTTATATTTTAATATCTATTTAAACATAACATTATTTTATTTTATTTAATAGTTCTTCATAAATGTTTTCAGGTATAGTTACTTCTAAGTGTTTTTCTAGTGCTTTTGTTTTTTTTGCTTTTTCTATAACATTTATATCTTTTTTTAGATATGCCCCTCTTCCATTTGCTTTTAGTGTTTCATCTATGATTACAGTATTTTCTGGTGTTCTAACTATTCTTATTAAATCTTTTTTTTCTAGTTTTTCTCTAGTAATAACACATGTTCTCATTGGTATTTTTTTTATTTTCATTATTTGTTAATTTCCTCGTTAATTGCTTCTAGTGTTTTAATGTTTAGTTTGTATCTTGTTAGTTTGCTAGCTAGTTTTATGTTTATTCCTTTTTTTCCTATTGCTAGGCTTAGATTTTCATCATCTGTTATTACTAAGGCTTCTTTGTTTTTTTCGTCCATTATGCTTACGTTTAGGTTTTTAGCTGGGTTTAATGAGTTTGCTATGAATATTTCAGGATCATCATTATATAGTATTAGATCTACTTTTTCACCATTTAATACACTTATTATGTTAGCTATTCTTCTTCCTTTTTCTCCTATGCAACTTCCTATTGCATCTACATTTGGATTTGTACTAGATATTGCAACTTTACTTCTTACTCCCGCTTCTCTAGCAACTCCATGCATTAGTAGTACTCCTTCACTAAATTCTGGTATTTCCATTTCAAATAGTCTTTTTACAAATCCATAGTGCTTCCTTGATAGTTTTATTGATGGTCCTTTTGGCGTTTCTTCTACTTTTACAATGTATACTTTTACACTGTCTCCCATTTTAAGTGTTTCTCCTGGTATTAGTTCATTTTTTGGTAATATTCCTCTTGCTTTTCCAAGGTCAACATAGTAGTTTTTATTATCTTCCATTGCAAGAAATCCAATCATCATTTCGTCTTCTTTTTCTCTGAATTCATTCATTACGTTATTTCTTTCAGCTTCTCTTATTTTTTGTAAAACTACTTGTTTGGCAACACTTATAGCTACTCGTCCGAAGTCTTCTGTGTCTACCTCTGTTTCTATTACATCTCCTATCTGCGCATCTGCTTTGTATTCTTGTGCTTCTTCTAGGGTATATTCAGCATCAGGATTTACTAGTTCTTCTACAACTGTCATTCTTCTCCATACTCTTATTATTCCGTTTTCTGGATTGATTTCAGTTTTAATATCAGCGTCTTCTCCTGTGTGTCTTTTGTAAGCTGCCAAAAAGGCGTTTGACATGGCCTCTGTGATTACACTTGGTTCTATTTCTTTTTCACTTACTAAGTAATCAAATGCTGTTTTAAACTCCTTATTATTCATTGTTAACTCCTTTACTACATATATCTAATACGTATTCTCCTTTTAGTTCTTCTATGTCCATGTTATCTATTATTGGATTTATTATTTTTGCCACTTTTTCACATGTGTCTGTATCTATTTCTTTTTCACTGTCTAGTTTGATAAACAATGTGTCTACTCCATCTTCTTTTTCAAATTGGATGTCATAAATAATAACACCAATTTCTTCTAGTGGGACTTTTAGTTCTTCAATAATTTTTTCTTTCATTTCTTTCCTCCTTTTCAAAATAAACGAGTGGGATATTTCTCCCACTCCTTTCTTCGTTTAGTTAATTTTATCATACTAATTAAAGTTATTCAAGTGTTAATTATTTATGAATATTTGATTTTATTAGTATTTTAAGTAACGATTTGTTTGTAGTTATTCATTATATTGTTTTAGGTATTTTTCGTATACTTTTTTTAATTCTGTATCTTTTATTTCAACACCTTCAATTTCTCTCATTTTTATCATTACTTTTTCATATATTTGTGTGTCTTTTTTTTGTTCTTCTAGTATTATTGCATTTTTGATTCTTTCAGTTAGAGTTTTTTGTTCTTCTTTTTCTTCTGTACTAACTCTTAGTATTATGTGATATCCATATGATGTTTTTACTAAGCTTGTTGTGTATGATTCATCTTCTAATTTTTTTGCTGCTTCTACATATGCACTTTCTAATGAAGAGTCAAAGCTTATTGATACTTCTTCTGTTGTTATGTCACTCTTGTATTTTTCTTTTACTTCATCCCATGATGAGCCTTCTTCTAATTCGTTTAGTATTTCTTTTGCAGTTTCTTCAGCATTAGTATGCTCACTTTTAACTAGTATGTGTTCTGTATTGATTTTTCCAAAAACATTTTCTTCATAGTATTCTGTGATTTCACTTTCTTCTATGTTATCTAACATGTAATCTTGATAATATTTGTTTCTTTTGTAGTCTAATTCTAGTGATTTTTGGAATTCTTCTTTGTTTTCATATCCTGCACTTTTTAAGAATTCTTCTTCGGTCATGTTGTAGTTTTCTTTGTATGCACTTAGGTATCTGTCTGCAAGTTCTTCTATGTTTTTATTGTCACTTTCACTCATTTCATATTTTTTGTTTAGTATTTCTGTATCTATCATTTCTAATAATGAGTTTAAAGAATATTTTTCTTTTAAATTTATAAACATTTTGTCTGCTGTTATGTTAGTTTTTCCTATAGTTATTGCCACTTCTTCTTTGTTTTTTAGTTCGGCTATTCTTTCAGGGTAAAATATAACCATGGTTAGAAGGCCTATTACTAATCCTACACAAAATATGATTATTTGTTCTTTCTTAATATTTTTTATTTTTCTTTTGATATTTTTTGTATCCATTTTAATCCTCCTAATTTATATTGTACACTTAATTTTTCTTAATTACAATGTATGGATTTGCTTTTTCACAAATTTTTCATTTATTTTTTATTTGTTATGAGTTTATTAATTCAGTTACTGGGTTAAAGCTTTTTCTATGATGTGGGCATGGTCCATATTTTTTTAAAGCTTCTATGTGCTTTTTTGTTCCATATCCTTTGTTGTTTTTTAAGTCATACATTGGATATTCTTCTGATATTTCTTCTATCATTCTGTCTCTTGTGACTTTTGCTATGATGCTTGCTGCAGCGATGGACTCGCTTTTAGCGTCTCCTTTGATAATAGAGGTACTAGGAATGTTTATGTCTAATTTCATCGCATCTATTAATACGTGTTCTGGTTTTGTTTTTAAGTTTTTTAGTGACTCTTTCATAGCGATTTTTGTTGCTTCATATATGTTTACTTCGTCTATTGTTTTTTCATAAACTATCCCAATACCAATACTTATCGCGTCATTCATGATTATGTCGTATAACTCGTCTCTTTTTTTGGGGGTAAGTTTTTTTGAGTCTTTTATGTCTTTATTGTAGTAATTTGTTGGCAGTATTACAGAGGCTGCGACTACAGGTCCTAGTAGAGGTCCTCTTCCAACTTCGTCTATTCCTGCGATTAGTGTGATTCCTTTTTCATTTAGTTCAGTTTCGTATTCTAACATTTTTTATCCTTCTTTACTTCTTTT
>CANORX010000059.1 GCA_947569225.1 uncultured Clostridia bacterium | reverse complement strand
AGATAATAAAATTATAGAAAGAGTGATAAACACTACTAGTAAAAAACTTAATATAAAAAGTTCTTTAGTTAGTATTGTTCTAATAGATGACGAAAAAATTCATGAAATCAACAAAACATACAGAAAAGTTGACAGACCTACAGACGTTATAAGCTTTGCCTTTTTAGACGAAGAAATAAATCCTGATAGTGAATTCACAAACCTAGGAGAAATATATATAAGCTTAGAAACCGCTCATAGGCAAGCAGAAGAATACAATCACTCATTTACAAGAGAACTTTCGTTTTTAACTGTACATGGACTATTACACTTACTAGGCTATGACCACATAGAAGAAAAAGATGAAAAAATCATGTTCAAACTACAAGACGAAATACTAGACATTTTAAAAATAGAAAGGTAACAAAAATGAAAGAAAAATTAACAGAACTAATAAAAAATAGCTATGCACCTTACTCTAACGTACACTTTGCATGCATAGTTGAGACAAAAAGTGGAAACCTTTATGAAGGAGTAAACGTTGAAAACGCATCATACGGAGGAACAATATGTGCAGAAAGAAACGCAATTAACAGTGCAATTAGTCATGGAGAAAAAAGCTTTAGTGCCTTATACCTAATGACAGACCTAAGTCACCTTGCCGTGCCTTGTCACATATGTAAACAAACAATAATAGAATTTTTTGACGAATCTACATTATTTAACATCATGAACACAAAAGGTGAAACAAAAGTCATGACACTAAATGAAATAATGAATACAAAATTCAGTAAAGAAGATATAAAATAAAGGAAGAATTAATATGAGAAGTGGATTTATAAGTATAATAGGTAGGCCAAATGTAGGAAAAAGCACACTTTTAAACAAAATAGTAGGAGAAAAAATAGCTATCACTAGCGACAAACCACAAACAACTAGAAACCTAATACAAGGAGTATACACAAAAAACGAAGAAGTACAAATAGTCTTTGTAGACACACCAGGAATACATAAACCTGTACATAAACTAGGAAACAAACTAAACGCACAAGCATACTACAGTGCAGATGACGTAGATGCCATACTCTTAGTAATGGATGCTAGTAGTGAAGTGGGTAAAGGAGATAAATTTGTAATAGACAAACTAGATGGTAGAAAACCAGTCATACTAGCACTTAACAAAATAGATAGATTAAATAATGATGAACTCATAAAAAAAATAGATGAAGTAAAAGACTTATATAACTTTGCAGAAATCGTACCTGTAAGTGCTACACTAAGCGATAACGTTGAAAGACTAATTACTGTCTTAGAAAAATATCTAACAGACAATGTAAAATATTTTCCTGATAATGACATAACATCTAGCAGTTTAGAATTTAGACTTTGTGAAATAGTAAGAGAAAAAATACTGGAATTAACTGATGACGAAGTACCTCACTCAGTCGCATGTGTATTAAGTGACATAACAGAAGAAGAAAACATAACTAACATATACATAGATATAATAGTAGACAGAGAAGCACTAAAAAAGATAATAATAGGCAAAAATGGAATAATGCTAAAAAGCATAGGAATGAAAGCTAGAATTGATATGGAACACATATTAGGAAAACAAGTATACTTAGAATTATATGTAAAAGTCTTAAAAAAATGGAGAGACAAAGAAAAATACTTAAACGAATTAGGATTTAATGATTTTTAATGTATAAAAAATCAAAATTTATCACAATATTAATTAAGAGGTGATAAAATGAAAAAGAAAAACCTATGGAAAAAATTTGCAGAAACAGGTAAAATAGAAGACTATTTAAAATATAAGAAAGAGAGTAAATAAATAAAAATGGAAATAATAAGCATAGAAGGATTTGTAGTTAACACTCTTAAATATGGAGAAAACAGTAAAATAATAAACATACTTACTAAAGACAAAGGAATAATAGGAGTGATCTCTAAAGGTTGTCTAAAAGAAAAAAGCAAACTAAGAGTTATAAGTGCAAATTTCACTTATGCTATTTTTCATTTAAAATACAAAAAAGATAAACTAAGCACACTAATAGGTGCTGATGTAATAGATTACTTAATAAACACAAAAAGTGACATTGAAAAAATAGGATATTTAAGTTACTTAACAGAATTAGCTAAAAATGTATATATGGAGTCTCCTCAAACAGAAGTATATAACATATTCATAAATGCTATAAAAAAAATAGAAGAAGGCTTTAATCCTAAAATAATAACTAACATAGTAGAATTAAAATACCTAGACTATTTAGGAATTGGGCTTAACTTAAATAGCTGTGTAGAATGTACTAGAACAAGCGTAGTAAGCCTATCACATAACAAAGGTGGCTATGTATGTGGAGTTCATAGAACAAACGAACCAATATATGAAGATGCCACACTAAAAATGATAAAAGCTTACTACTATGTAGAAATAGATAAAATAAGTGAACTTAAAATAAAACCAAAAATAATAGACCAAATAGACTCATTTCTAAATATATATTACAAAGAATATACAGGACTATACCTAAAAAGCAAAAAATTTTTAAACAATATAAAAAGTAGTTAACATTAAACCGTTAACTACTTTTCATCTTTAGTGAGTTCATCCAAACTTACTTCAAGAACTGTAGCGATTTTGTAAAGGGTGTCTACTGAGAAACCTGACTTTCCACCGCTAGTCTCAATTCTCCTAATAAAATCATAAGAAAGTTCAGTATAAAGAGCCAATTGCTCTTGAGTATAACCTCTAAGCTTTCTATATTTTCTTATATTAGAAGAAATAATCTTCTTGATGTTAGGATTAAAATCATAAAATTTTTCTTTTATCATTTTTCGCCCCACCTGTTTAGAAATATATCATTACTTTGAAAATAACTTCGTGACCTAGAAATACCAGTAATATAACAATCATTTAACGTTTTTTACTGGTACCAGTCTTACCAGATAATGAGTCTATTGTGACCAGTTGTTATTTGCTTTACACTAAGAGGTCTTGCCAAACCGTCAAAAAAACCCATATTTCTGGGAAAAATTAACTATTTTTCAAAATATTTTAAAGTTTTAATGAAGTATCGGCAAATACTATTTAGAACTCCAAATCACTTAGAAAAACACAAAAAATTAAGTGAGTAACCAAATAGATTACTGAGTCGTTTTTTTGAAAAAAGAACTATCAATATTTACATTTTTATGTAAAACATAACTGTAATATAATAACATAAGTAGAGTGGTGAATTAAATACAAGAAATACTCTAAATACAAATAAAGAAAAATGATTAATGAACACTAAAACACTTGACGCATATAAATAACATAAAGTATAATTAAATAAGAAAAGCGAAGATGAGTAAATGGTAAATACTCTAGGCTATATAAAAAGAGGAGATTCTTCTAGAATAAATTAGGTGGAACCGCGGGTATAAAATCTCGTCCTAAAGATTCTAGAGGTTTTTTATTTTAAGGAGAGGAAAACATGAATAAAGAATTAACTATGGACAAATTAGTGAATATTTGTAAACAATATGGTTTCATATACCAAGGAAGCGAAATATATGGTGGGCTTGCAAACACATGGGACTTTGGTCCTGTAGGAGTATTATTAAAAAATAACATAAAAAATGCTTGGCTAAAAAAATTCATTCAAGAAGACGTAAACAATGTAGGATTAGACTCAGCTATACTTATGAATCCAAAAACTTGGGAAGCAAGCGGGCACATAGGAACCTTCTCTGACCCTTTAATTGACTGCAAAAAATGCAAAACACGTCACCGAGCAGACAAACTAATAGAAGAAAGTGAAAAAATAGACGCAGGAGGCATGACTAAAGAAGAACTAACCGCATACATTCTAGAACACAAAATAGTTTGCCCCAAATGTGGTAGCTTAGATTACACTGACATAAGAGAATTTAATCTAATGTTCAAAACATTTCAAGGAGTAACAGAAGAAGCAAAAAGTTGTGTTTATCTAAGGCCTGAAACTGCACAAGGAATATTCGTAGACTACCTAAACGTACAAAGAAGCATGAGACTTAAAATACCTTTTGGAATAGGACAAGTAGGAAAAAGCTTTAGAAATGAAATAACACCAGGAAACTTTATATTCAGAGTAAGAGAATTTGAACAAATGGAATTAGAATTCTTTTGTAAACCTGGAACTGAATTAGAATGGTTTAAATATTACAAAGATTACTGCAAAAATTTTCTATTAAACTTAAGGATAAAAGAAGAAAACTTAAAACTAAGGGATCACTCTAAAGAAGAATTATCATTTTACAGCAATGCCACTACAGACATAGAATACAAATTTCCTTTTGGATGGGGTGAACTTTGGGGGATAGCTAGCCGAACTAATTACGACTTACAAAAACATAGTGAATACTCAAAAGAAAACATGGAATACACTGACCCAGAAACAAACGAAAAATACATTCCCTATGTAATCGAGCCAAGTGTTGGAGTAGAAAGATTAGTATTAGCCGTTTTATGTGATGCATACAAAAACGAAGAATTAAATGATGGAACAACAAGAGAAGTAATGAACTTTCATCCATTCCTAGCACCTTACAAAATAGCAGTATTACCTCTTGTAAAAAAATTACATAGTGAAAAAGCAAAAGAAATATATAAAATCCTTAGTAAATCATTCATGGTAACATATGATGAAAGTGGTAACATAGGAAAAAGGTACAGAAGAGCAGACATAATAGGAACACCATTTGCAGTAACAATAGATGACGAAACACTAAACAATAACACAGTAACAATAAGAAACAGAGACACAATGGAGCAAATCACAATAAGAGTAGAAGAAATCAAAAACTACATAGAAGAAAAAATAACATTTTAAATAGGGATTGGTAATATGAGAATAATTGAAGACTTTATATTTTTTAGCATAATAGGTTACATTGGAGAAATAATTTATTGTGGAATAAACAAAAGAAAAAGTGGAAAAGCACTTAGAGGTCCATGGTGTCCACTATATGGTTTAGGAGGACTAACAATACTTTATGTAGTAAAAATATTTCCCAAAAACATTATTCTCATATACACTCTAGGAGTTATATTTGCAAGCCTAATTGAATATATAACTAGTTACATCCTAGAACGAATATTTCACACAAGATGGTGGGATTATAAAGAAAAAAAATATAACATTAATGGTAGAATATGCCTAACAAACTCATTACTATTTGGACTTTTAGCGCTAATACTTTTCTACATATACTTGCCTTCAAAAAAACAAATATTAAATAAAATAAACATCAATTACTACAAAATATTCATCATATTAATAGGACTAACCATGCTAATAGACGGAATAATAACAATAATAGAAGCCAAAGAACTTAAGAAAAGGCTAACAATAATAGAAAATCAAGAAAAATTAACAAAAGAAACATTACTAAAAAAACTATCAAAACTAAAAACTACACTCAATCCAAACAGACTATTAGAAACATATTTTGGTAATAATTTAGACAAAGAAAAAATACTACATAACTATAAAAACAGAATAAAAAACAAAAAAAGCAAAAAAACGCCAAAATAATTGTACTTATAAAAATACAAATAAAAGATTAGCTACAAAAACTTAAACTAACAATTGTAAACTTCAAAATCTTATGATAAAATAATATAAGAAAAATATAATTGGAGGCGATTACTAGTGGCATTTGGAAATTTTAAAATATTTGAAACAAGAGAAGAAGACATAGAATTAGCGGATGAAGAATACTATACAGTAGAGAAGGAATCCAAAAAAGGAAACACATCTAGTGGAAAAATGATATTAGTAGAGCCACGAGCTTATTCTGAATCACAAACAATAGCAGATCACTTAAAAGCTAGAAACAGTGTAGTAGTAAATTTTAAAAGAGTAACTACTGATCAATCAAAAAGAATAATTGACTTTTTAAGTGGCACATTGTATGCTATTAACGGAGACTTACAAAAAATTGGAGAAGGTATATACTTATGTACTCCTAAAAATATAGATGTACAAGGTACTATATCAGAAGAAGATAAAACAAAAGACAATGGGGAAGATTGGTAAAAAACACGAGTAAATAAGAGGGTGTCCTATGAATAATTTTGATACAGTTTTTAGAGGTTATGACAAAGAACAAGTAAAATCATATTTTGACAAAGTAATAGACGAATATGAAAACTTACTTAACGAAAAAAAAGCAGCCGATAGAAAAATTAGTGAATTAAACGAAAGATTAGACTCATATCAAAACCTAGAGTCCACACTAAATCGTGCCTTATTTAACGCTGAAAATGCTGGTGATGAAATCAAAAAAATGGCTAGAAAAGAAGCAGAATCACTAATAAATGATGCGAGAAGAAATGCAAACAGAATAATAAATGACGCACTAATAAAAGCAGAAAAAGCAGGAGACAATGCAGACAGACTTAAACGTAACACTGAAAGACTAAAAAGAAGACTAAAAGGAATTATTGAAGGGCAATTAGACATAATAGACGAAATAGATAACTTAGACTT
>CANORX010000058.1 GCA_947569225.1 uncultured Clostridia bacterium | reverse complement strand
GGCTTTAAATGAATATACTAGTAATATGTTATATACTGATAATTCTATTAAAAAGATAATGTCTGTAGTGGCTAATTATTTTAAGCTAACTGTAGATGATTTAAAAGGAAAAAAGCGGAGTAAGGATATTGCTAATGCTAGGCAGATAGCTATGTATTTATGTAGAACTCTTACAGATGAGACTTATCCTAGAATAGGTATAGAGTTTGGTGGAAGAGATCATTCAACAGTTATTTTTGCTTATGAGAAGATAAGTGAGAATATTAAAAATAATTCTGAACTTGAGAAAATTATTTCAGAATTAAAATTGAAGATGAGTGAATAAAATGTTGGTAAAATAGGGTTATTAACATTGAAAAGTGTCAAAGTTTCTTGTAAAATAAGTGAAAAATGATGTTATACACATTGTCCACTTTAATAATAATAATATTTAATAAATAATAATAATATGAAGGAGGAATTATTTATGAAATTGAAAATTAATAAAAATGTATTACTTGATAATTTAAATAATGTTGGAAGGGCTTTATCTAATAGGAATATTATTCCTGTTATTAATGGTATTTTATTTGAACTTACTAGTGAAGGTTTATCTTTAACTGCTACTGATAATGAAATAACTATTAAAGCTTTTATTGATAAGGAAGAAATAAAGGATATTAGAGAAGAAGGGAAAATGGTTATTTATGGTAGGTTTATTTTAGATATTATTAGAAAACTACCTGCTGAAGATATAGATATTGAGGAAATAGATGGAGGGAAAGCAATTATATCTACACCAACAAGTAAGTATAATTTAAATTGTTTTGATGTTAATGATTTTCCTAATATTAAGATAGATTTTATTGATAATCCTATAAAGTTAACTGCAGGTAATTTTAAAGAGATTGTTAGTCAAACAGTTTTTGCTACTAGTCAACAAGAGAGTAAGCCTCTTTTAACTGGTATTAATTTAAAAATTATAGCAAATAGTTTGGAATGTGTTGCTACTGATTCTTATCGTTTAGCTAAAAAGCATGTTAAGTTTGGGAGTATGGTGAGTGATAATATAAATTTGGTTATTCCAGCTAAGAATATTAATGAATTTGTAAAACTGATAGAAAATGATGATGATGAGATAGAATTACATGCTTTTAGTAATAAGGTTTTGTTTAGGTATAATGGAATTTTATTTCAGTCTAGTTTGTTAAATGGTAGTTATCCTAATACTGATCAGTTAGTTCCAGCAGAGTTTGAAATAATTTATAAAGTTAATTTAAATGATTTTTATAGTATTATTGATAGAGCTTCTATATTAGCACAGGCAAAAGAGAAAAATATTGTTTCTTTGGAGACTAAGGGTAATAAGTTAATGATAACTTCTAGTAGTCCTGAAATAGGTAAGATTGAAGAGGTTATGGATATTGATGTTGTTAAGGGAGAGGATATTAAGATATCTTTTAGTGCTAAGTATATGATGGAAGCACTTAGAAGTTTCAACACTGAAGAGGTTATGATTTATTTTAATGGAGAAATAAAACCTATTATTATAAGAGAGGATGATAATGGAGATTTACTTCAATTGATTTTACCTATAAAAACTTATTAGTTTATTTAAAATACTTGCATTTTTAGTGAGTATTTTTAATTTTGTTGAAAAGTCGACATAATTAAACAAATTTCGACAGTATTATGTGCTAGTATATTTGACTTAAGAAAGGAGGAGAAGGTTATGGATTATGAAGTTAGTAAGAGGACTCTTGCGGTTATTCCAAATGGTAATAGACGATGTAAGGTTTTAGAAGAACGAGCAACTTATAATATTAATAAAACTTCTTTTAAGGTTATTGAGCATAGCTGCGAATATTTTGGCGTTAGTTATCAATCAAGGCTTAAGGGTAGTCAAAAGTTTATTAAGTCAAGGTATAAGACTCCTATATTGGTAGAAGAGACATCTAGATTGGTTTTTATTCCTGTTTCTTCAACAACAAGAGGTAATACTTTGTGGATAAATTATAATAATATTAAAGATTTTTACCCTAGTAAGAATAAGAAAAAGATAACTATTATTAGATTTATGAATGGTTATAAAATGGAAGTCCCAGTCTCTTATTATAGTTTTAATAATCAATTTTTGAAGGCTTCTAGATTAAGTGCTGTAGTATCAGACAGATTTACCAGAAATAATTAAAAAAACTAGTATAATGGGCATATTTGTGATATAATGAGTAATAGGTATAGGAGTACTTGTATACCTATTATTTTTGTTATATGAGGTAAAAGAGGTTTTAAAATGTATGTCAGGAAGTTAGAATTAACAAATTTTAGAAATTATGATAAGTATAAACTTGATGATTTTGGTGACTTAAATATAATTATTGGAGAAAATGGGGTTGGTAAGACTTCTATTTTGGAAAGTATTTATATTTGTAGTTTAGCAAGGAGTTTTAAGTCAAATGACGATAAAGTAATTATTAAGAATGATGCTTTGTTTACTAAGATTAAGATAAATATTGATGTACAAGATAAGATTAAAAAGTTGGATTATATTTTAACTCGTGATGGTAAGAAAACTAAAATTAACGGTAATTTGAAGAAAAAAATAAGTGATTTTATTTCTCAATATAAAGTTATTTTGTTTTCTCCTGATGAACTAAAAATAATAAAAGATACTCCTAATACAAGAAGAAATTATTTAAATATTGGGCTTTCTCAGATTAATAAGAGTTTTATTAGAGTTTTAAATAATTATAATGTTCTTATTAAGAATAAAAATGATTATTTGAAAAAGGCTTATGTTAATTCTAATATGGATTTAAATTATCTAGATATAATAGATATGAAAATTGCAGAGTATGGTGTAGAAATCTGTAATTTGAGACGTGAATATATAGATAAGTTAAATAAGTATATTAAGAAAATTTTTCGAAAGTTTAGAAGAGATGATGAGCTTTTTATTAGGTACGATAGTCAGTTTCTTGATAAAAAAGTTGAAGATGTGGTTCTTTTACTTAAAAAGAATCGTAATAATGAGATGTCTCTTGGTCTTACTAAGACAGGAATTCACAGAGATGATATTCTGTTTATTCATAATGGTAATAGTGCACGTGAGTTTAGTAGTCAAGGTATTCAAAAGTTAATTTTACTTTGTTTGAAATTGGCAGAGCTTGAGGTGTTAATTAATGATTATTATGAAGAGCCTATTTTATTATTAGATGATTTATTTAGCGAGTTAGATAGTATTAATCAGAATAATATTTTAAATAATTTAAATAAGAATATTCAAGTGTTTATTACAACAACGGATATTAATAATATTAAGCCTAGTATGGTTAAGCGTGCTAAGGTTATTGAGTTAAGTAGGAGGGATTTTAATGAGTGAAGAGCATTATAATGAGAGTGATATTCAAGTTTTAGAAGGCTTGGAAGCAGTAAGAAAAAGGCCAGGTATGTATATTGGTTCTACAAGTGAGAGAGGTCTTAATCATTTAGTTTGGGAAATTGTTGATAATTCAGTTGATGAGGCATTAGCAGGATATTGTGATGATATTGAAATCGTTATTAATAGGGATAATTCTATTACAGTTAAGGATGATGGGCGTGGTATTCCAACTGGTATTCATCCAAAGACTGGTGTAAGTACAGTTGAAACTATTTTTACAGTTTTACATGCTGGTGGTAAGTTTGGTGGAGGAGGCTACAAGGTTAGTGGTGGTCTTCATGGAGTAGGCGCTAGTGTGGTAAACGCACTTAGTTCTTGGGTTGAAGTAAAGATTTATCAAAATAGTAATGTTTATTATCAAAAGTTCCAGAATGGTGGTAAACCTGTTGGTAAGTTAGAAGTTATAGACAAGTGTGAAAGTAATAGGACTGGTACTACAGTTACTTTTAAGCCAGATCCTGAGATCTTTAAGGAAACTATTATTTATAATTATGATACTTTAAGAAATAGGGCACGTGAGCTTGCGTTTTTGAATAAAGGACTTCAAATTAAGCTTATAGATGATAGAGATGGAAAGAGTGAGGCCTTTCTTTATAATGGTGGAATTATTGAGTATGTTCAATTGCTTAATGAGAGTAAGAAACCTATTCATGATACAATTGTTTACTGCGAAGGTGAAGAAAGTGGTATTGAGATAGAAGTCGCTTTTCAATATAATGATGGATATAGTTCAAATATTTATTCTTTTACTAATAATATTAATACTATTGAAGGTGGAACTCATGAGGATGGTGTAAGGCTTGCTTTGTCTAGAGTTATTAACAATTATGCTAGAAATAATAATATTATAAAGAATAAGGAAGATGCTTTAACAGCGGATGATGTTAAGGAAGGACTTGCTATGATAGTAAGTTGTAAGCACCCTGATCCTCAGTTTGAAGGACAAACTAAGACTAAGCTTGGTAATGCTGAAGTTAGGAAGATAGCAAGTAGTGTTTTTGGTGAAAAGCTAGAAAAGTTTTTATTAGAAAATCCAACAGAGGCTAAGATTATCGTTGAGAAGAGTATGATGGCAAGTAGAGCGCGTATGGCTGCTAAGAAAGCCCGTGAGATGACTCGTCGTAAAGGTGGATTAGAGATTACAAATAAATGGGGTAAACTTACGGATTGTAAGAGTAATGACCCGACTGTTAGTGAGATTTTTATAGTCGAGGGAGATTCGGCAGGAGGAAGTGCTAAGGAGGGTCGTGATTATATGACTCAAGCAATTCTTCCTCTTCGTGGAAAGATTTTAAATGTTGAGAAAGCACGATTAGATAAAGCCCTTGGTAATGAGGAGATTAGAAGTATTATTACAGCTTTCGGTACTGGTATTGGAGAAGATTTTGATATAACTAAGTTAAGATATCATAAGATAGTTATTATGACTGATGCTGATGTTGATGGGGATCATATTAGAACGCTTTTGTTAACTTTATTTTATAGATTTTTTAGACCAGTTGTTGAGGCTGGACATGTTTATGCAGCTCAGCCACCATTATATAAAGTAGTTCATGGTAAGAATATTAAGTGGTGTTTAGATGATCCAGATTTGGATGAATATATTGCAAGTTTACCTGAGAATGCTAAGTATGAGATTAGCCGTAATAAGGGTCTTGGAGAGATGGATGCTAAAGAGTTAAGAGAGACAACAATGAGTATTAAAAATAGAGTTTTAAAACAGATAACAGTACAAGATGCTATGCTTGCTGATAAGGTTTTTGAGACACTTATGGGTGAAGAAGTTGAGCCTAGACGTGATTTTATAGAGACTAATGCACAGTATGCAATAGATTTGGATGTTTAGGAGGTAGCGGATTTATGGAGAATGAGTTAGAAAAAAATATAGATTTTGATAAGTTACAAAATACTAATATAGTGGATGAAATGAATAAGTCATTTTTGAATTATTCAATGAGTGTTATTGTTTCTCGCGCTTTACCTGATTTGAGAGATGGTTTAAAGCCTGTTCATAGAAGAATTTTATATTCTATGTATGAGAGCGGTTATACACCTGATAAGCCTTTTAGGAAAAGTGCTAAAACGGTTGGAGAAGTTATGGGTAATTATCATCCACATGGAGATTCAGCTATTTATGAGTCTTTGGTTAGGATGGCACAACCTTTTAGTTATAGACATACTTTGATAGATGGTCATGGTAATTTTGGTTCTATGGATGGAGATGGCGCAGCTGCGATGCGTTATACAGAGGCAAGACTTTCTAAGTTATCAATGGAGTTACTTCGTGATATTAATAAGAATACTGTAGATTTTGTAGATAATTTTGATTCTACAAGAAAGGAACCAAAAGTTATTCCTAGTAGGTTTCCTAATATTTTGGTAAATGGAACTATGGGTATTGCTGTAGGTATGGCTACTAATATTCCTCCTCATAATTTGGGAGAGGTTATTGATGGTTGTGTTGCTTATATTGATAATCCCGATATTACAACTTTAGAGTTGATGAATTTTATTAAAGGGCCAGATTTTCCTACAGGTGCGATTATTTTAGGTAATAGTGGTATTGTTAAGGCATATGAGACTGGTAAGGGTTCTATTACAATAAGAAGTAAGGTAGAAATTGAGGAAGGTAATGGTAAGAGTAAGCTTATTATTACAGAACTACCGTATCAAACTAATAAACGTGATTTGCAACAGCGAATTGGAGAACTAGTTAGAGATAAAATAATTGATGGTATTGCTGATTTGCATGAGGAAACTAATTTGGAGAATGGTATTAAGATAGTTGTTACTTTAAAAAAGGAAGCAAATGCGAATGTTGTGTTAAATAATTTATATAAGCATACAGCACTACAAACTACTTTTGGTATTAATTTCTTAATGTTAGATCAAAATCAACCTAGATTGTTAGGATTAAAGCATATTATTTCTAAGTATATAGATTTTCAAAAAGAAGTTATAATTAGAAGAACTAGGTTTGAGTTAGATAGAGCTGAGAAGCGTGTTCATATTTTAGAAGGTTATAAGATAGCTTTAGATAATATTGATGAAGTTATAAAGATAATTAAAGAAAGCGAAAGCGATGTAGTAGCTAAGGCTACTTTAATGCAGAGATTTGGCCTTACTGAG
>CANORX010000057.1 GCA_947569225.1 uncultured Clostridia bacterium | reverse complement strand
TGAATTAGAAGCTACGAATGTAGATGTGACACTATATATACTTTTTATAGAATATTTCCTATAGGGGATATTCTTATTCTTTGTCATTATCTTTCATTATAAATTGTTTATTTGCTTTAGCAAAATTTATTAACATATTAAAATTTTCTTCACTTAATTCTTCATTTTCATCTAAGAATCCTTTTCTTTTAAGTACATCTTTTAATAGTTCTTTTTCTTGTTCTTTAGATAATTTTACCTTTTCTTCTTTGTTGTCTTTTAGATTTTTTCCTATCAAGTCAGGTAATCTTACAAAAAGAGTTTCTTCTAAAACAACTAAATTATCTATACTAGGTGAATTTTCTCCAGCTTCCCATCTAGCAATAGAAGCTTGTGTTATAGGTTTAATATGTTTTTCCTCAGGTACATCTTTATTATGTATATTGCATACTCTAACCGTTTGCCTACTTAGTTCACTTTGTGACCAGCCTTTTTCTTCTCGTAAATATTTTAAATTTTCGGCAAAATAATTATTCATAGACTACCTCCAATCTATACTCATTATAATATATTTTTTACACCAACACAAGTTTTTTATGAAAATTTGTATAATTTCTATTGACTTATGAAAATATGTATAGTATGATTGGATTGTAGGAGGTGATACGATGAACAATAAAATAGAACTTCTTAAAATTAAAATTGCTGAGGAACTTAGAAAATTGAGAGCTGAAAAAGATTTATCTTTGGAATCAGTAATCAATGGAATCAATGAAAAAAACGAAGAAAATATGATAAATATTGGAACATTGGTTAGATATGAAAAAGGCTCAGTATTACAAAGTTTAGACAAGCTAACAATTATATTGGATTTTTATGAAGTTAAACCATTATATTTTTTTAATCTTGTCTATGAAAATATGTATAGAAATGAGGAGGATTAAGATGAGTACAGGTATTCAAGCGTTATTGATTATTTGTGGAACTATTATTGCTTTTATATGGATAGTAGCTTGGTATTCTACAAAAGAAAATAACAAAAAAAATAAAAAATAACCATAAGACTAGCAAAGAAGAGGTGATTTTAAATGGAAAAGCCTTACTTAAATCAAAAAGAATTAACTGAATTGTTAGGACAGGGAAGACGATATGGTGAAAGAGTAATGAAACATCTTTTAGAAATTGCTAAAGATAAAAATTATTACATTCCTGATAGTGGTAGAGAAGTCCTGATACCAACACATTTAGTTAAAAAAGAACTAAAGATTAAAGAAGTAATCTTAAACAAAAGTAGGAAAGAGGAATTGGAATGAAAAGGACAAAGAAAAGATTAAAAATTAAATGGAAGAATATAGCATTACTTGTAATTTTGCTTATGTGTACCTATATAGTCGGTCACGATGTATATATGTTAACTATTTATAGTTGGATAACTGGAAATATGTATGGCTGGACTTGGTTTGGATTCTTAACATTCTTATTAGCGTTTGCTATAGGAGGAGAAATCATTGAATATTTTATTGATGAATTTATGGAATAAAAAAAAGATTTATAAGTTGTCGAAGAACTCATAAATCAAATGTAAAACAAAATATTTTACTCTTAGATTATATCATCTAAGAGAGAAAAAAGCAAAAAAGGAATGGAGGTAATTACAAAAAATGGCTTTGAGAAATCAACCTTATCTTCCTTTATATGTGCAAGACTTTTTAACTGATGAAAAGTTGATAGAGTGTAGTGCTGAATCAACTGGAGTTTATGTAAGAATAATGTGTATCTTACATAAAAGTGATGAATACGGGTGTATTTTGCTAAAGCAAAAAGATAAGCAAACTGATGACAATATAAAAAACTTTGCTTTGAAACTTGCTAAACAAATGCCTTATGACATTTCTATAATTGAACATTCTTTAAGAGAATTATTGGAAGAAAAAGTTTTAACTTTAGAAGAAGATTTATTATTTCAAAAAAGAATGAGAAGAGATGGAATTCTAAGTGATAAAAGGGCTGAGGCTGGAAAAAAAGGAGCAAACAAAAAAAGTGCTAAAGATTTTGCTAAAGCAAATGATGAAGCAAATACACAAGCAAATAACTTAACAAATACTGAAATTGAATATGAATATGAAAATGAAGATGAAATTGATAATGAAAATAATATTGAAATTATAAATAATGAAGAAAAAATATCTTTGGAAGAAATAAAAGGTATTATTGATTATCTTAATTTAAAAACTAATTCTCATTATAAATATTCAAGTGATAAAACTAAAAAATTGATTAGAGCTAGAATCAATGATGGATTTGAAGTAAACGATTTTAAAATTGTTATTGATAATAAAGCTGATGAATGGCTAGGAACTGATTTTGAAAAATTTTTAAGACCTGAAACTTTATTTAGCAATAAATTTGAGGGCTACCTAAATCAAAAAACAACTCCAAAAAAGAAGACTTTGAAAGATATATCAATGTCGGATTTAGATAGAGCTATTGAACTTGAAAGAGGTAGAGTACAATGACAAAATTAGAATTTCTAAAAGGTATGAAAAAATTGGCTAATCTTTATTTGAAAGATATGAAAGATGATGAGCTAACAACTTGGTATGAAGTGTTTAGTAGTGGAGATGTCACAATTTTCTATATGGCTATTCATTCAATAGGAACTAAAAACAAGTATTTTCCTGTATGTGCGGAATTGGTAGAAGAATACAAAAATCAAATGCCAATTCACTTACATAAAGTTTTAGAAAATAATAAGTCAATTCCAAAAGAAAGAATGAAATATTTAAAAGATATGATTGATTGGTATTCTTTAAAAAAGGAATATCCTAAAGAACTACTAGATGAAATTTTTGAATATAGAAAAGCTATTACCAACAAAACTGATTCTATGCTATTGGGGTATAAGGAATGATAAAAGAAACTTTAGTTAGAACAGGGCGGTATTGGAGATTATTAAGAAAATATAACACTTTAGAAAATAATTATGAAACTTTACAAAAAGAAGATGAGTACAAAGATAGAATTATTACTCGACAAAAAAATGAAATAAAAAAATTAAAGGAGGAATTAAAACAATGGCAACAGCCAAGACGAAAACCAAAGAAAAAAAGACAACATATAACTTCGGTGAGAAAAAAGAAGAAAATATAAATGGTAAAAAAATACCAGTGGAATTTCATACACCAAAGTATAACGAAGCTAAAAATAAAGCTACTGAATTATTAAATAGTGAAAAATATAAGGGCGTATTAGAGCCAAGTGATTTTTGGATATTAGTAAACACCTATGCCAATAAAACAAAAGCTATGTATAGCGGACTTATTATAAGTCACGATGGTTGTTTAAAAATTAATGATGTATTAGAAGAAAAATTAAAATTCAAGCCTGAATGTATGTCACTAGACAAAGAGGGATATAACAACTCACTTGTATATAGCTATATATGTCCTGAACAGGGATTATATGAAGTTGGAGAAGTTAGTAAAGATAATTGTAAAAATGATTATCCTTACGCTATGGCTTTGAAAAGATGTTTTGATAGGGTAGTTCTTAAAAATAGTAGAATTGCTTACTCAGGAATTTATAGTGATAGTGAAAGTGATGAATTTTTAAAGAGAACTGATGAGAGTGAATCCGCACCAGCTGAAAAGCCAAAAGAAGCACCTAAAAAAACAACTACAAAAGCTACACCAAAGAAAGAACAGCCAAAAGGTGGAGATTTACCAGTACAGGAAAATCAAATAGAAATTATCAAGAAACTTTATACAGCTGAGGAATTAGTACCTTTGATGAAACATATAGGAAAGATAAAAATAACTGAACTTACTTTACTAGAAGCTAGTAGCTTAATAAAAAGAAAAGAAAATCAAAAAGTGGAAGCACCTGTTGAAGCTCCGCAAGATGATGATAACTATTTAGATTAGGAGGAATTAAAGATGGAAGAAAATAAATTAGTAATCATTGAAAAAGGTGAGATAGTTATACCTGAAAAAACTATTGAAGATTATAAAAAATTAGCAAAGTTAAAATTAGAGTTTGACTTAATGGATAAAGATTTTAAAGCTCAACTAAAAGAAGCTATGGAATCAGTAGGAAAAGATAGCGTTATTAGAGATGGATTCTCCGCTAAGATAAAAAAAGGATATACAACTAAAAGATTTGATTCGGCTAGATTCAAAAAAGAATGTCCTGAAATTTATGAATAATATTCTAAAGATTCAATTTTATCAAGTTAAATAACTATTGATGTTGAGTAATGATTGACTTTTTAGAAGAGCCACACATCTATTTAGTTGATGGAGTAATAACTCCAAGTGTTAGTGAAATCCTACACTTTATATTTCCTGATAAATATAAAGGTGTCGATAGAAAAATATTAAATAAAAAAGCTCAATACGGAACAACGATACACGAATCAATAGAGATGTATGAAGCTAACATTAAAACAATGGCTATTCAAGAGGCTTTTGATGTCACTATTCAAGCTAAAGAACTAACTTATATTCAAGAAGCAAGTCTAAGACAATATTTAAAGCTAAAGAATAGATACAACATAGATGTTTTGGAACAAGAGATGATGATTCAATTTGAAAAAAAGTATGCTGGTAGATTCGATATGATAGCAAATGTCAAAGGGTATTTAAGCTTATGTGATATTAAGACAACAGCTGAATTGGACGAAGAATATCTAAGCTGGCAACTATCTTATTATGAATTAGCTATGGGCAAGACTTTTGAAAAACTATATGCTATTTGGCTTCCTAAAAAAGGAATAGGACAAATAGTAGAAATAAAAAGAAAACCTAGAGAGGTTTTAATAAAAAAATTAAATGAATTTTTGGAGGTATATAACAATGACTAAAGAAGAGTTAATAAATTTTATAAATAGTATTGATTTTGAAATAGCAACTTGTATGACCTTAACTTATATCAAGAAAACTCCAACAAGATATATGGACGATAGTGAAAGATATAATGCTGAGCCAAAAACAATAACATTTCAAAAAGATTATGAAAGTTTAATAAATGAAAAGAACAGCTGGATAGAAAGAAGAATAGATGACCTATACGCTGGACTTAGAGAAATTAGAGAAAGAGAGGAAAAACAAAATGAAAAAAACAATAGATGAAAAAGAAATTAAAAGAATAGAAGAATTATTAAAGGGTGCTGATAGTGTATTAATTATGACTAATAAAGGTGGAGCTATATTAGGCTGTGGCGTAGAAATATTAAGCTTATTTGCTAATATTGGTGCTCATTTAAAAGAAGCTGGATTCAAAGAAGATGACTTAAAAGAAGCTTTGGAAATTGGCTTTAATGCTGAAAAAATGTCAATAGATGAAGACAAGTTAAAAGACTTCCTAAAATCAGGACTAAAGGGAATCAAAGAAATCTTAGATGAAATATTAGGAGATGATAAAAATGAATAGTGTTGAATTGGTTGGAAGATTAGTAGCTGACCCTGAATTAAGATATACACAAGATAATAGAGCTTATGTAAGAGTGACTATTGCTGTTGATAGAGGAATCAGCAAAGAAGATAAAGAAGCTGGAAAACAAAGTGCCGACTTTATAAGTTGTATCTTTTGGAATAAAACAGCCGAGAATTTAGCTAAGTATATGAAAAAAGGTAGTCAAATAGGTATTACAGGTAAATTAAGAACAGGAAGCTATGAAGCCCAAGATGGAACTACAAGATATACAACTGATGTAAGAGTAAACGAATTGACTTTCTTGGAAAGTAAGCCTAAAGATGGAAGACCTGAGCCTGAGTACGACGGATATGACGCTATACCTGATGAAGATGAAGAAGAAGTAGAAAATGACCCATTTAAAGATTTTGGAGAAGAAGTAGTAATTAGTGATGATGATTTACCTTTCTAGGTGATTTATGAAGCTTGTAGGTAATTATGCTCGTACTGGAAAAAGTGAAAACTTTGAAACTGAAATAACACTAACAATACGAGAGAACTATAAATATTTAATTCAAGACTTAGATAAGAGTGAATTATATTCCATAGTAATATCTAAAGCTAAAGATAAAAGAACGGAACAGCAAAACAAATATATGTGGGCTCTAATAGGTGAGATAGACAAAGCTCGAAATGGTGATAGGTCAAATGATGATTATGACATTTACATTGAAGCTTTAGTAAGGGCTGGAGCTAAATATACTCATCTATTAGTTGAGCCTCAGGCTGTACCAATGTTAAGAGAAAGATTTAGAGCCATACAATTAGCAAGAAGAATCCAAGTTGGTGAAAAAATCTTTTGTGATTATAAATGCTATGATGGAAGTTCTAAATTTGATACTAAAGAAATGCACGACTTAATAGAAACAATTTTAGATATGGCTAGTGAATGTGGATTAGATATTGTCTATTGGAAAGATGTATTAGATTTTGAGGATTAGAGATGGGAAAGATAAGTCAAAAAGATATTGTGTTGAATCATCTAAAGAAGTATGGAAGTATATCCACGATGGAATGTTATTCGATTTATAGAATAACTGATTTACAACACGCCATATATCTTTTAAGAAAAGAGAACTACAAAATTACTGATGAATGGGTTAAAAGTAAAAATAGTCTAGGGTGGGCTAATAAATATAAGAAGTACACC
>CANORX010000056.1 GCA_947569225.1 uncultured Clostridia bacterium | reverse complement strand
GACACATAGTGGGTTCAAGGACAGCCTATGCTCAAAAAATAGACAAATAAATAAATTAGAGGAGTTAATTAATGGTTAAAATTAATTGCTCTTTTTATATGTATTTGTTAAAATATTAGTGAAAGTAGGTGTGTATGAAAAGGAATATAATTATTATATTATTATTTTTAGTTGCAGCTTTTGTAGTGGCCTTTTGTTTTTATGGTAATGAGAAGTCTAAGATTTATAAGACTTATTCTACTGATGATTTGTCTTTTGATAGTAATCAGGCTTTGTTAGAAAAAAGTAATAGTGAGTATGATGTTTATTTTGAGAATTTAACTGGGGATGTTATTGTGTCTGGTAAGAAAGATAGTAAAACCAAGCTAAGTTCTGTTAATTCTTTAAAAGAATATTCTAAGTTTGTGTATGATAATAATAAAAATAATTATTTTAGTGATTTAATGGAAAGTGAAGATAAAAGCTATTTTTATCATACTTATCAGAATAAAGAAGATAATGTTTTTTATGTGAGAACGTTTTTTGAGAATGATATAAGTTACTTTATAATAGATTTTGCATGCCAGGTTAGTGAGAGAAAAGAGTATGAAAAAGAGTTTTTGAAATGGGCAAATAGTATTAAAATATTTAATAGTTAGTACATAAAAAAGTCCGTTTGTGTTTTTTTTCATTTTTTCATTATTTTATACTTTTCTTTAACTATATTATATAGTATAATCAATTTAGGAATAAGGAATAGGGAGCATAATTATGAGAGATTTGTTTGGTAGTACAAACTTTATTAAGTTCGGGGTGGTAGAAACAATTCTTAGTAGTAGTGATGCAGTAAACAGGCTTCTTCATGGTGAAGAAGATGAGATTTTGGAGGAAGGATATACTTTAGATGATTATCTATCTAATTTAGATTCTTATTTGTATGGACTTGTATTTTTACCTATAGATGAGGAAAGTAATGCAAAGACATGGATAAGGAATTATATAATGTATTTATATATTCCACTTATAGAGAAAGATTCGCTTTATGTTTTAAAGTCTAGGTTTGTTAGTGAAATATTTAAATTAAAAAATGGTACTAGTAGAATAGATAATAGTATTAAAGATTATATCTTATCAAGTGTTTATAGTTTTTTAGAGAATGCTGTTAGTTTTAAAGAAGATGAACTACAACTTAAGTTAAAGACTATGATAGATGATGAGTTATTCTTAGAATATTTGCTTATTTATTATGATATTTTTGAGAATAAAGATTTTATTAAAGACATATATATAGATAATGAGGAATTAAGAAGTGATATGAATAGTTTGTTTGATTTTTTGAAATAACTTGATTTCTTGTTATTTTTTCTTTTTATTTCTTGACAGACTAGTGTTCATAATGTATTCTTAGTTTGTATTAGTTAATGATTAATAGTATCTTTTATATTAGAAGAGGAGTAGATGATATGAAACATTTAGTTATAGTGGAAAGTCCTAGTAAGAGTAAGACTATAGAGAAGTATTTGGGAAAAGATTATAAGGTTACTTCTAGTAAGGGTCATATTAGAGATTTGGCAACTAGTGGTAAGTATGGATTAGGTGTGGATTTAGAGGATAATTTTAAGCCTAATTATAAGGTTATTAGTGGAAAAGGTAAGTTAGTTACAGAGTTAAAGAAACAGGTTAAAGATAGTGATTATGTTATTCTTGCAACAGACCCAGACCGTGAAGGAGAGGCTATTAGTTGGCATCTAAAAGATGCTCTTGGTCTTAGTGATAATTATGGAAGAGTAGTTTTTAATGAGATTACTGAGAGTGCTATTAAGGATGCTTTTAAGACGCCAAGGGATATAGATATGGATTTAGTTCATAGTCAAGAGAGTAGAAGGATTCTTGATAGGATAATTGGTTTTAGGTTAAGTAAGCTTATGCAAAATAAGACAGAGGGAAAGAGTGCAGGTCGTGTTCAATCTGTGGCTTTAAAGTTAATCGTTGATAGAGAAAGAGAGATAGAGGCTTTTCAAAGTGAAGAATATTTTACAATAGAGGCTATTTTTAATGATTTTGATGCAGAACTTAGTAAGTATAAGAATAAGAAAATAGAAATTAAGACAGAGGTAGAAGCTCTTGATATTCTTCGTCAGTTATCTAATGCTTTTACTATAGAAAGTGCCCATTCTAAAAATAAAAATAAGAAGAGTAAGGCTCCATTTACTACTAGTACTTTGACTCAGATGGCTAGTAGTAAGCTTGGTTTTAGTGCGTCTAAGACTATGAGAATTGCACAGGGTTTATATGAAGGAAAGAGTTTGGATGCTGAAACAGTAGGTCTTATTTCTTATATGAGAACTGATTCTATTAGGTTAAGTGATGTGTTTATTAAAGAGACACAAGGTTTTATAGCAGGAAAGTATGGTAAAGAGTATGTTGGGTATGCTAAGCAAACTAAGAGTAAAGATAATGTACAAGATGCACATGAGGCTATTAGACCTACAAGTATAAATAGGACTCCTGATAAGGTTAAGCCGTTTTTAACTACTGATGAGTATAAGCTTTATAGGCTTATTTATACAAGAGCGCTTGCTAGTTTGATGGCTGATGCTAAGGTTCTTGCTACAAGTGTTGTTCTTGATAATAATGATTATAAGTTTACTACTAGTGGACAGACTTTAACTTTTGATGGTTATTTAAAAGTGTATGCTGATTATGAAGATGTTAAGGATAAGATTCTTCCTGATTTTGGAAGTTATAAGTCTAATGTGATTGTTAGTAAAGAGATTACTAAGACTAGTCATTTTACTGAACCGCCAGCTAGATTTACTGAGGAGAGGTTAATTAAGGAGTTAGAAAGTTTAGGTATTGGTAGACCAAGTACTTATGTTAAGATTATAGAGGTTTTAAAAGAGAGAAAGTATATAGAGATTAAGGAAAAGAAGTTTCATCCTACTAAAATTGGTGTTACTGTTACAGATAAACTACAAGAAGGTTTTAGTTCTATTATTAATGTTGAGTATACTAGTGCAATGGAGACAGAACTTGATAAGGTTGCAGATGGGGATGAGGTTTGGCATGAGTTACTTGATAAGTTTTATAAGGATTTTGAACCTTTAGTAGAAGAAGCTTATACAAATATGGAAAAGGAAGCACCAGAAGATACTGGTGAGATGTGTCCTGTTTGTGGAAAGAGTTTAGTTTATAGGTATGGAAAGTATGGCAAGTTTGTTGCTTGTAGTGGTTATCCCGATTGTAAGTATATTCCAAAGTCAGATAAAGAGATAGTTACAGTTTGTAAGTGTCCTAAGTGTGATGAAGGTAATATTATAGTTAAGAAGACTAGAAAAGGTAAGGATTTTTATGGTTGTTCTAATTATCCTAGTTGTAAGTATGCTTTGTGGGATAAGCCTACTGGAGATATTTGCAAGGAATGTGGTGGACTTTTAGTAGAGAAAAAGGGTGAAGTTATTTGTCCTGAGTGCAAAGTTAAGTGAAATGTGCTATAATGGTTTTAGTTTAGTATTGGGGTGAGATGTATGAAGTTAAATAAAAATGGATGGGGTTATTTAGAATTCTTTGTTTTTCTTATTATTTTTGTTATATGTTTATTGATATCAGCTTTTGGTCTTAAACAGTTTGGGCTTATCGATGATGATTGGCGTTTTGTAAAGTTTGAAGATATTGGTAAAGATAAAGAGGAAGAAGAGAATAAGACAGTGTCATATCCTAAGCTTAGAGAAGATATGGTTAGTGCTACTATGAAGTATATTAGTAAGTATTATAATAATGAGCTTGGGTTAGATACTTTAAATATTAGAGTTAGTCAACTTAAAAGAGAAGGTTATATAAGTGAATTTAAGGATGCTAAAGGTAATGATTGTTCAGGTTATGTAGCTGTGTTTAAAGATGATAGTGGTAAGATTCAATATAATCCTTATTTGAAGTGTAAAGATTATCAGACAACTGGTTATGAGGAGAGAAAGGATGACTAATTATGAGTAATAAAATTATCGTTTTATGGGGTTTTATTATTGTTATGTTAGTATGTGGCGTTTATTTTATTGGTATTAAGTATGAAAGTGAGATAGATTATATAAATTTGAAGAATGATGTTAAAAGTGCGGCTAAACGTTATGTAGAAGATAAGGATGTAAGTCTTCCTTTTACTATTTCTACTGAAAAGTTAGAGGGTGAAGGGTATATCGGGGAACTTAGACTTGATGAGAAAGTGTGCGCGGCAGATGTAACAGTAAATAAGAGATTTGTTTTTCATACTTTTGATATTAGTTTTACATGTGTGAATACGGAGGTTTAGTAATAGGCCTTTTTTTGTTTATATGTTGTGTTTTATAGTTCCTGTGGTATAATTTAATTATGCAACAATATTTTAGTAAAAGAAGAGAAGAGAATTTTTTATTTATAGATGAGGGGGATATTCATCATATTAAGAATGTTATGAGAATTAAGGCAAATGATGATATTCTTGTTTGTTATGATAAGGTTATTTATTTGTGCAGTCTTATGGATGATTATAAAAGGGCTAGTATAAAAGAGGAGTTTAAAAGTGGTACTGAGAGTATAGAAGTTACAGCTTTTATACCAGTGTTAAATGATGAGAAAATGAGCTTTATTATTGAGAAGGGAACTGAGATGGGTGTTACTAATTTTGTTCCTGTTAGGTTTAGTCATTCTAAGTTTGTTTTGTCAAAGGAAAAAGAGTTAAAGAAGATTTTAAGATGGAATAGAATAGCAAAGGAGGCTAGTGAGCAATCAAGGAGATTAATAATTCCTAATGTGTTTCATATAATAAATGTTAGTGAGATAGAAAAAGTTCAAGGTGTAAACATTTTGTGTTCTCTTGACAAAGAAGATGTAAAACAAATTAAAAAAGTGTTAAATGTTGACACTTTGTGTGATAAAATATCTTTAGTATTTGGACCAGAGGGTGGCTTATCTAAAGAGGAAGAGGACATTCTTCAAAGTAAAGGATTTATTAAGACATCTCTTGGGAATAATATACTTAGAACAGAAACTGTTATAGTTAATGTTTGTTCTATTATAAATTATTTGAATGGGTGATATATATGGGAGATAGTATAACTAATTTTTTTGAACTTTTGACTAAGGGAGATTTCTTTTTGATTTTCTTAATAGCTATGATGCTTATTATAATTGGAGTTATAGTGTATTTGGTGAGACTTCAAATTAATGATGTTCCTGATTATGAAAAGATTCGTAAGGATAGAGAGGAAGAAGAAGAGGAAGATGATTATTATTATGATGATGCTTATATAGAAGAGGAAGTTATTAATGATGTTAAAGAACCAGTTTATTCTGAATCTTATGATAAACCTGTAAAGGAAGAGGCTGTTATTAAATTTGAACCTTTAAAAAGTGTAGAGTCTTTGGAAGAAGACACACAAGTTATTGATAATGATGTAGATAATATGTTAAGTGAGGGTATTTCTATTTCTGAAGATGTTGAGGATTTGGTTAGTGAGTCTTCTATGGTATATAAAGATGAAGATTTTGAGTCACCTGCTCATTCGAGACCTAGGTTTATTGAACAGTCTAAGTTTGATTTTGATAATTCTCTACCTTTAAGTGATTTTGAAGAAGAGGAAGAAGAAACTATAGAAGATAGTATTCAAGATAGTGTGATTGATAGTTTTAAAGATTATGAGGATGAGCAAGAGGCAACTGCTATTATAAGTGCACGTGAACTTGAAACAAGAATTAATGAGTTAAAGGCTAATGGTCTTTATGAGAGTCATGAAAGACAGTTAGAAGAGTATGAAAGAGAACAAGAAACTAAAGCTATTATTAGTTATGAAGAGTTGTTAGAGAGAGCTAGTCAAGGTGCTATAAATTATGAGAGTGAAGAAGTTCTTGGTGGGGGAATTCATGTAGGTAAAGTAGATACTAGTAATATAGAACATTATTCTGAGGTTAATGATAAGCCTTATTATAAAGAGGAGTCATTTTTGGAAGCTATGAAGGAGTTTAGACGTGCGTTATAAGTTTTGTATTAAGACACTAGGTTGTAAGGTAAATATTTATGAAAGTGAATTTATTTATAGTCTTTTTGTTAAAAAGGGCTATATTTTTAGTGAGGAAAAGGCTGATATTTATGTTATTAATACGTGTTCTGTAACTAATATGAGTGATAGAAAGAGTAGACAAGTTATTAATTCTATTAGAAGAGATAATAAGAATGCTATTATAATAGTTTGTGGTTGTTTTTCTCAAAATGCTTTTCAAACTGATAGGTTAGATGAGATAGATGCAGATATTATTTTGGGTAATAAGGATAAGAGTAAGATTGTAGAGTATTTGGAAGATTATTTATGTGAGGCTAAGAAAAAAGTTCAGTTTTATGATTTAAGTAATGTTGATTTTGAAGATATGGATATTACTACTAGTGAAAATAGGACACGTGCTTTTGTTAAGATAGAAGATGGGTGTAATAGTTTTTGTTCTTATTGTATTATTCCTTATGTAAGAGGTAATGTTAGGTGTAAGAGTAAAGATAAAGTTATTAGTGAGGTAAAGAGTTTAGTTAGTAATGGTCATAAAGAGATAGTTTTGACTGGTATTCATACTGGTATGTATCATGATAAGGATTATGTTTTTT
>CANORX010000055.1 GCA_947569225.1 uncultured Clostridia bacterium | reverse complement strand
ATAATTAATAAAATCTTTTTCATCTATTTTTATAAATAATTTTATAAAGATATACTTTTTATTTTTAGATATTATTGTTTTTTATTCTACTATCATAATTATGTTCTTTTCTATAATTTATGATTTGTTTTAAATTTAGGTATTGTAGTATTTGGAATCATGTTTACTTAACTTAATCAAATTGTCTAAATCCTGTTTTATAAGTTTTATATTTTGATAATATCTATTTTAGAGAAATATAAAATAGAAAAATTTTAATTTTTTTGGACATATTTATTTTTTTATTTAAATATACTTTATTGGTGAAGATAATGTTTAATTTTAAAGGTCTAACGGAAGAAGAAGTAATAAAATCAAGAGAAAAAAATGGTAGTAATGCTATTACACATTATAAAAAGAATACTTTATTTAGTTTGATATTAGAGTCTTTAAATGATCCGATTATTAAAATTCTTTTAATTGCATTGGGAATAAAAATTTTGTTTCTTTTTAATGATAGCGATGTTTATGAAACTATAGGAATAATAGTGGCAATTATACTTGCTAGTGTTATTAGTAGTTTGTCTGAGTTTGGAAGTGAAAAAGCTTTTGAAAAGTTATCAGGTGAGACTTCTAAGATAAGTGCTAAAGTTATTAGAAATGGAAAAATGAAAAATGTGGATGTGGATGATGTTGTGGTGGGGGATATTATTTTTTTGGAGGCAGGAGATAAGGCACTTGCGGATGGTAAGGTGTTAAAGGGTGTTATTTATGCAGATGAATCGATGCTTAGTGGAGAGACAAAGGAAAAGTATAAAGAAAAAGATTCTGAGATTTTTAGGGGAAGTGTTATTACTAGTGGTAGTGGACTTTTTGAAGTAACTAGTGTTGGTAATAATACTTTTTATGGTAAGATAGCTAAAGATATACAAGAAAAGACACCAGAGAGTCCTCTTAAAAATAGACTTAGAGTGTTGGCATCTTTTATAAGTAAAATAGGTTATTTTTGTGCTTTTTTGGTTATTGTTTCTTATTTGTTTAGTGTTATATTTATTAATAATGGTTTTGATATGGATAAGATAATTCCTATGGTTACTAGTTTTAAGACTATGGCTCCTTATTTGTTATATGCTTTAACTTTAGGTGTTACTATTATTGTTGTTGCTGTTCCTGAAGGATTACCTATGATGATAACTTTAGTTTTATCTTCTAATATGAAAAGACTTCTTAAAAATAATGTTTTGGTAAGAAAGCTTGTGGGTATTGAATCTAGTGGTAGTTTAAATATTTTGTTTAGTGATAAAACAGGTACTATTACTAAAGGTAAGTTAGAAGTAGTTGGATTTGTAGATTTTTCTTCTAAGGTATATAAAAGTTTTGATGATGTTAAGAATTTTAAATTAGGGGAAATACTTAATTTAGGACTTTTATATAATAATGCTTCTAATTTTAGTAATGGAGAAATAATAGGTGGTAATATTACTGATAGAGCTATTTTGTCTTTTATTAAGAGCGATGATAGAAGTAAATATGAGATTTTATCTAAAGAAGAGTTTGATAGTAAGAAGAAGTATTCTAGTGTTAGTTTGAATTATGAGAAAGGGACTACTTTTTTTAAAGGGGCTTATGAGATTATTATTGATAAAGTGTCAAGTTATTATAATCTTGATGGGACAAGACGCGTAATTTCTAATAAAAAAGATTTGATTTTATTAGGCGATAAATATACTAAGGAAGGTTATAGGGTTTTGGCTGTAGCTACAGGAAGAAGTAAGGATTTATCTAATTTGTCTTTTGTTGGTCTTTTACTTATTAAAGATGAGGTTAGAAAAGAGGCTATTCAAGGTATAGATTTGGTTAAGAAAGCTGGAATTCAGACTGTTATGATTACAGGAGATAATGCTATTACAGCTAAGGTTATTGCTACAGAAGTAGGACTTATTGAAAGTGATAAAGATTTGGTTATTACTAGTGATGAGCTTAAGAATATGAGTGATGAAGAGGTTAAGAGAATACTTCCTAATTTGAGAGTGGTTGCTAGAAGTTTACCTGAGGATAAAAAAAGACTAGTTTATCTTAGTCAAGAGATGGGGCAGGTTGTTGGTATGACAGGTGATGGAGTGAATGACGCTCCAGCTTTAAAAAGAGCAGATGTAGGTTTTGCTATGGGGAGTGGAACAGAGGTTGCTAAAGAGGTAAGTGATATAATTATTCTTGATGATAATTTTTTGAGTATTGCAAAGACTGTTTTATTTGGTCGTACTATTTTTAAGAGTATTAGAAAATTTATTATTTTTCAGTTAACAGTTAATATTACAGCAGTTAGTTTGTCAGTTATAGGTCCTTTTTTTGGAATTATAGCGCCAGTTACCGTTATTCAAATGTTGTGGATTAATATGGTTATGGATACTCTTGCAGGTGTTGCTTATTCTTTTGAGCCTCCTTTAATTGAATATATGGAAGAGAGTCCTAAAAAGCGTGATGAGAAGATAATGAATTCTTATATGGTTAATCAGATATTGGTTACAGGAGCTTATATGAGTTTTTTGTGTATGTTTTTTATGAAGTCGGAGTTTATTGCTAGTTTGTTTAGGATTGGGCAAGATGATAAATATTTAATGACAGCTTTTTTTGGATTATTTATTTTTATGACTATTTTTAATGCTTTTAATGCTAGAACTCATAGATTAAATATTTTTGGTAATATTTTAAAGAATAAAGTTTTTTTGGTAATTATATGTTTAGTTGTTTTGATTCAGATTGTTCTTATTTATTTTGGTGGTAGTATTTTTAGGACAACAGGATTAACGTTTTTTGAGTTTTATGTAATGTTATTACTTTCTTTTAGTGTTATACCTTTTGATTTTTTAAGGAAAAAAGTTTTAAAGTATTTTAATAAACCTTTGGGAGTTTAAGTAATTAAAAAGAAGCACTTTTTGTTTAGATATATGCTTCTAATAATTTCATTTGTTTTTTTCCAAAGTCTAAAACTTTTTCAGCTAAGCTAATAGTTTCTTTGTTAGCTTCTTTTTTATATTCTTTTATTTTTGTTTCTAAAGTTATATTCCCCATGTTGAATCCTCTTATTAATATACTTGCAATTTTTGAGTCACTATTATCTTTTCGTACTTCCATTTTCATAGCTGTAGATGCTGTTAGTTCTTTAAGAAGACTACTATGTTCTATTTCTAATTTTTCTTTTTTCATGTATTTTTTACATTTTTTATAGAATTCTTCATATCTTTGTAGTTCTTCTTCTAATATAAATTTAATTTTGTTGTTTTTTTCTTTTATTAGTTTAATTAATTTTTTTGTACTAGATAATCCCATTTTAATGTTATCATGTAGTAATATTAATAATTCTTTATTTTCGTTCATTATAATCACCTATTAATAGTGTTTACAATGAATTTTTTTTTATTCTTTTTATTTGTGTTTAATGAAATAGATTTTACATTTTTAATTAAAAGAGTTATAATATGTTATAGGAGGATATAATTCTATGGATAGGTTTATTAAGTATTTCTATGTATTTATAACTGCTTTGTTTACATTGTTTACTGCATATGAAATGTATGTTTATTTAAGTATGGATTCTAATTATTTTGGAATAGTTTATTTGTTTTTAAATTTCTTTGTTATGTTTTTATTGTTTACGATTACTTATAATTATAGTTCTCAAAATAAAGGAATTAGGATAAGTAAGAATATATTAGTAATTGTTATAGGAATTTTTTCTAGTTTTATTTTAACATATGTGCTTCCTTATATTTTAAGTTATTCTGATAATTCATATTTATTTGAAGAAAAAGTTTTTGTGACTAGTAAAATATTAAAGCCTGTTATTTATGCTTTTGTTGTTATAGTTAGTATTATAGAAGTTAAATTGTTTAATAAAAAGAAATAATTGTAGTTATTATTAGATCAAATACCATGATAAGAGAAATGCCTATTGTTAGTGTTTTAGGTATTTTTTTTATTATTTTGTCTGTAAAAGGTTTTATGTATTCATATATTAGTATTATACCTAGTGTCCATATTGTTGTTACTTCTATGCTTATGTATTTTCCTATGTGTAATGGTAGTTTTGTATAGTTCCACATAGTTACGTTATATATTTCTTTTAGTAAAGTTCCTCCTATGAATTCTATTATTATTAGCGTGATAAATCCTGATATAAACATAAATATATATTTTTTGTATTTTTCTTTGATATGATTATATTTTTTGAGTAATAAAAACATTAGTGTTATACCTAAACCATATACAATAGTGTATGGACCATACATAAATCCACTTTCTGAGTTAAAGTGGAATAGTAAAGCAGTTAATGTTTCAAATATATATCCTAAGATTGAAAATAGTATAAAGTTTGTTAGATAGTACATAAAATCACCTATTTATAGTTTGTTTAATTGTGAAATTATTATGCAAAGTCTTGTGTTTTATTAAAAATTATTATAAAATTATTCTGGGAGTGTGATTAAAATGAAAGATTTTTTTATTAAATATAAAGTTATTATCATTTCTGCTATTTTGATTTTATTGTTTTTGGCTTTATCACTTATGATTGATAGTAATTCTGGTCAAGCAAAGATGAAAGATAACCTTAAGGATTGGCAAGTAGATACTAAGAAGAATGACTATGTTGTTACAGTAATAGGTCAGACTACTTGTGGTCATTGTATTTCTTATAAGCCTGTTATGCAAAATGTTTTAAATAAGTATGATTTTAATGTTTATTGGTTTGAAGTTGATACTTTTAGTGATGAGGATTATAATACTTTGATAGAAACTTATGAGTTAACTAATTATAAGGGTACTCCTTATACATTTATTACTAAGAATAATGAGTTTGTTGATTTTATTTCTGGTGGTACTGATGAGGAAAGTCTTGTTTCATTTTTAAAAGAAAATAATGTGATAAAATAAAGTTAATTGGTATTAACTTTTTTTCTATTTGGAGTTTATATGATAAAAAAAGTTTTTTGGATTTTAATAGTTTTGTATGTTGTGGTTTTATTTAAATTTTATACGTCTGATTATAGTATTGTTTATGATTTAAATGATTTTCATATTGTGGAAAAGGCTACTAGTGATTTTGTTTATTTGGAAATTACTTATAAAGATATGGTTTTTAATTATTTGTTTAATGATAAGAGAAAATTATTTAAGAAAGTTGTTAAAGATGTTGATGTTATTTTGAATGATGATAGTGTTTGTTTAACTCCTAAAGTTGGTTCTAGTGATTATACTATTTGTAATAATGAAGATAGTTTGGTTAGTTATCAAGTTATGAATAATGAAGATAATTATAAGAGTGAGAGTGATAATTTTAAGTCTTATGATAATGTTATTAGTAATGAGCACGTATATATATGGAAGTATGATGGTTTTTATTATTTAAATGATGAGGGGTATAAGAGTATTAATATTTTTAAGAAGGATAGATATTCAAATGATTTGATGATAAATGTGAATGGTTATATTGTTTTTCCTTATTATGATTCTAATTATTTGTTTAGTGATTTTGTTTCTCTTGATATGTCTAGTGGTAAGTATGAGATTATTAATTCTGATTATAAGTTTAGTTATGATAGTTATTTTGTAGGTAATAGAGATGATAGTGTTTTCTTTTTTGATAATAAAGAGTTAAAGTTATATGAGATAAATTATAAGAAGGGTAAAGTTTCTTTGATTGGTGATAGTAAGAAAGGTTATATTAAGTTTGTGGATGGTGTTAAAAAAGATGCGGATGTTTTAGAGTATAGTAATGATAAGATTACTTATTTTGATAAAATACATTATTTTATGAATGTTAGTAATAATATCTTAAGCTATAAGTTAAATGATAATATTAAGATTAAGTATTTTTATAGTGATGATATTGTTTTAGTGAATCAAGTATATGATAAGTTGTATTTTATTTATAAGGATAAGTTATATAGGTATAGTAATGGTAAATATGATATGATTGCACATTATTTTGAGTTTAATTTTAATAATAAAGATAATGTTTTCGTTTATTATGAATAATAAATAAAAATTTGATAAGTTTAGGTGTTAAGTAAGGTGATAATTATGAGAAAAGTATTAGAAAATGATTTATGTCAAGTAAATTATTCGGAGAGTTTAGAAGACTTAGCAGAAGCGACTGTTAAGTTACTTTATAAGAAGATTTATGAGTATAAATTGTTTTTTGATTTATCTTTTAGTGAAAAAGTAGTTGTTAATTATTTTGATAATATAGATGAATTTAGAGAATTTATTTATGGAATAAGAAAAGAAAGAGATTCGTTACCCGATTATGCTACAGGTACTTATGATAATGGAATGGTTAATGCATGTGTGACTCCTAAATTTCAATTAAAAAGATTATATACTGTTAGTCATGAGTTGTTTCATATTTTGTATATGAAATATATATTAAATAATGATTATTCAAAAAGAATAGTTTGGTATGATGAAGGTATGGCACAGTTTATGTCTGGAGAAAAAGATTTAATTAATGATAGCGATAGTTTTAAAGCGTTTTATATGGAAGTAAGAGAACAAACAAAATTAATACCTCATTTGAATGATTTAATACATGGCAATTCTTTTGTTAATAAAGATTATAATGGTTATGATTTAA
>CANORX010000054.1 GCA_947569225.1 uncultured Clostridia bacterium | reverse complement strand
AGTAAGACTAAGTAATGGATATGAAGTAACTTGCTATATACCTGGAATTGGTCACAACTTACAAGAACACAGTGTAGTACTAATAAGAGGCGGACGTGTTAAAGACCTTATCGGAGTACGTTATCACATTATCCGTGGAACATTAGATACTGCTGGAGTAGAAAACAGAAAACAAGCAAGAAGTAAATACGGTGCAAAAAGACCTAAATAACGAAATAAATTAATCTAAAAAATAACAAAAGAAAGGAGTAAAACTCATGCGTAAAAGAAGAGCAGAAAAAAGAGAAGTTTTAGCAGATCCTATATATAACTCTAAAATCGTTACAAAACTAATAAACAGAGTTATGTTAGATGGAAAAAAAGGAACAGCCCAAACTATACTTTACGATGCATTTGAAATAGTAAAAGAAAAAACTGGAAACGATCCTATGGAAGTTTTCCAAAAAGCATACGAAAACATTAAACCTCAACTAGAAATCAGAAGTAGACGTATTGGTGGAGGTAACTATCAAGTACCAGTTGAAGTTAGAGAAGAAAGACAACAAGCCTTAACATTACGTTGGTTAGTACAATATGCAAAAAACAGAAATGGAAAAGGTATGGCTGAAAACTTAGCTAACGAAATAATCGATGCTAGCGAAGGAACAGGTGGAGCTGTTAAAAAACGCGAAGATACACATAAAATGGCAGAAGCTAATAAAGCATATGCACATTATAGATGGTAAAGAAAGGAGTATTTTATGGCGCGTGACGTATCTTTAGATAAAACTCGTAACATAGGAATAATGGCACACATAGATGCCGGAAAAACTACATTTACAGAGCGTGTTCTATTCCACACAGGTATAACTCATAAAATTGGAGAAACTCACGATGGTGAATCTCAAATGGACTGGATGGAACAAGAAAAAGAAAGAGGAATCACTATTACTAGTGCAGCTACTACAGCTCACTGGAAAGGATATAGATTAAATATAATTGATACACCAGGACACGTAGACTTCACAATTGAAGTATCTCGTAGTCTTAGAGTATTAGATGGTGCAATAGCACTTATAGACTCACAAGCTGGTCCTGAAACACAAACAGAGCAAGTTTGGAGACAAGCTAATGAATGGAATGTTCCAAGAATGATATTCTCAAACAAAATGGATAAAATGGGAGCAGATTTCTACTTTAGCTTAAAAATGTGTAGAGAAAGACTATCTGAAAAAGCTGTTGCAATTGAGATGCCAATAGGAGCAGAAGGTAGCTTTAATGGAATCATAGATTTAGTAACTATGAAAGCTTATCAATATGAAGGTGGTCAAAATGAGGAAAACACAGAAATAGAAATTCCAGCTGAATTAAAAGACAAAGCAGAAGAAATGAGAAATGAACTTATAGAAGCTGCTAGTGAATTTTCAGACGAATTAATGGAAAAATACTTAGAAGGCGCAGAAATAACTGTAGACGAATTAAAAGCGGCTATAAGAAAAGGTGTCCTTGAAGTTAAATTATTCCCAGTAATGTGTGGAACAGCTTTAGGAAATAAAGGAGTTAAATTAGCACTTGACGCAGTACTTGATTACTTACCAGCACCAACTGACATTGCTCACGTAAAAGGTGTTGATATGAAAGACAATCCTATTGAAAGAAAAACAAGTGATAATGAGCCATTCTCAGCACTAGCATTCAAAGTAATGAATGACCCATTTGTAGGAAACCTAACATTCTTTAGAGTATACTCTGGAACTCTAAAATCTGGAAGTTACGTATACAATAGTACTAAAGGAACAAAAGAAAGAATAGGGCGTATCCTTCAGATGCACGCAAACAACAGAAAAGAAATTACAGAAGTATATGCAGGAGAAATAGCAGCAGCAGTAGGACTTAAAGACACAACAACTGGAGACACACTATGTGATGAAAAAAATCAAGTAATACTTGAAAAAATGACTTTCCCAGAGCCAGTTATAGAATTAGCTATTGAACCTAAAAGTAAACAAGACCAAGAAAAAATGAGTTTAGCTTTACAAAAATTAGCTAAAGAAGATCCATCATTCAGAGCTAGTACAAACCACGAAACAGGACAAACTATAATCGCTGGCATGGGTGAACTACACCTAGATGTATTAGTAGACAGAATGAAAAGAGAATTTGATGTTGAATGTAACATAGGTAAACCACAAGTTGCTTACCGTGAAACACTTACACAAACGGGTGAATGTGAAGGAAAATACATTAAACAATCAGGTGGACGTGGACAATATGGACACGTTTGGGTTAAATTTGAACCTAACAAAGACAATGGATATGAGTTCGTTGACGAAATCGTAGGTGGAGTAGTACCAAGAGAATACATTGGAGTAGTAGACAAAGGACTTCAAGAAGCACTAGCGGGAGGAGTACTTGCAGGATATCCAATGATAAATGTAAAATGTTCACTATTTGATGGTTCATACCATGATGTAGACTCTAACGAAATGGCATTCAAAATAGCTGCTTCAATGGCTTTAAAAGAAGCTAAAAACAAATGTAAGCCTGCACTACTAGAACCAATAATGAAAGTTGATGTAGTAGTTCCAGAAGAATTTATGGGAACAGTAATGGGAGACTTAACAAGTAGAAGAGGAAGACCTCTAGGAAATGAGTCACGTGGAAAAGACTTACAAATATCAGCAATGGTACCTTTAGCTGAAATGTTTGGATACATGACAGTACTACGTTCAAACACACAAGGACGTGGAACTTATCAAATGATATTTGACCATTATGAAGAAGTGCCTAGAAATATTGCTGAAGATATTATAAAGAAAAATAGTATTGCTTAAAATATATAAAAAAATGTTATTTATTACTTGCAAAAATAGTAAGTATTAGATAAAATAAATAATGTAATTAAAAGGAGGAAATAAAATGGCAAGACAAAAATATGATCGTTCAAAACCACATGTTAACATTGGTACAATTGGACACGTAGACCACGGTAAAACAACTTTAACTGCGGCTATAACAAAACTATATGGAGAATTCGTTGCATATGAAAATATCGATAAAGCTCCAGAAGAAAGAGAAAGAGGAATAACTATCAATACTTCACACGTTGAGTATGAAACTGAAAAAAGACATTATGCTCATGTTGACTGTCCTGGACACGCTGACTATGTTAAAAACATGATTACAGGTGCTGCTCAAATGGACGGAGCTATTCTAGTAGTTAGTGCTACTGATGGTGCTATGCCTCAAACTAGAGAACACATTCTATTATCAAGACAAGTTGGTGTACCTAAAATGGTAGTATTCATCAACAAATGTGATATGGTTGAAGATACTGAATTAGTTGACCTAGTTGAAATGGAAATCAGAGAATTACTTACTGAATATGGATTTGACGGAGATAACACACCTATAGTTAGAGGTTCTGCTCTTAAAGCTATTGAAGGTGATGCTAACTACGAACAAGCTGTTAGAGACTTAATGGCTGAAGTTGACAATTGGATTGATAACCCAGTTAGAGATACAGACAAACCATTCTTAATGAGTATCGAAGATGTATTTACTATCACTGGACGTGGAACTGTTGTTACAGGTCGTGTTGAAAGAGGTAAATTAAATCTTAACGAAGAAATCGAAATCGTAGGACTTAAAGATACTAGAAAATCAGTGGTTACTGGTATAGAAATGTTCAGAAAATCACTTGATTATGCTGAAGCAGGAGACAACGCTGGAGTATTACTTCGTGGAATTAACCGTGAAGACGTTGAAAGAGGACAAGTTCTTGCAAAACCAGGAACAGTTACTCCACATAAGAAATTTGCTGCACAAGTATATGTTCTATCTAAAGAAGAAGGTGGAAGACATACTCCATTCTTCAGCAACTACAGACCTCAATTCTACTTCAGAACTACAGATGTTACTGGTGTAATTGAATTACCTGCTGGTGTAGAAATGGTAATGCCAGGAGATAACGTAGCTATGACAGTTGAATTAATAACAAGTATTGCTATTGAAAACGGAACTGAATTCAGTATACGTGAAGGTGGACGTACAGTTGGTGCTGGTAAAGTTACTGAAATCGAATAATAAAATTACAAAAATCCCTTATGGGATTTTTTACTATAATTAAATATAAAAAATACAAAACTGGTCTTTACAGTACCACTTTTATATGATATACTTAACTTGTTAGTTAACAAAACCATTTGACTTTTTATGATGCAGTTATAAGTCTATAAAATGTTAACTAACAAAAAGATTAGTATCTATTAACCCTTATATAATAGTTACTAATCGTTTTTTTATTTTAAAATAAAATGTAAACGAAAAAACAAATAAATTTACTAAAATAGGAAACAATAGTATAATATAGTAGGAGGAATAAAATGAAATTAGAGAGTAAAGTAGCAATAATAACTGGAGGTTACAAAGGAATTGGAAGAGGGATAGTTAACGTATTTATAAAATATGGAGCTAAAGTAATAATATTAGACTATGACGAGAACGTAACAAATATGAATAATGACAATATATTAGCTTATAAAGTTGATATAAGAAATATAAATGAAATAGAGAGTGCACTGAAAGATGCATATAACAAAGTTGGAAAAATAGACATCCTAGTAAACAATGCTGGAGTATGTAATCTAGTACCATTTGAAACAATGTCAGAAGAAATAAAAAACCATCACTTTGACATAAACATAAACGGAGTATGGAACACAACAAAAGTGGCACTAAACTATCTAAAAAAAGAAGAAAATAGCACTATAGTAAACCTATCTAGTGTTACAGGACCTATGGTAGCAGACCCAGGAGAAGTAGCATATGCAACTACAAAATCAGCAGTATTAGGATTTACAAAAGCACTAGCCGCAGAATTAGCAAATGAAAAAATAAGAGTTAACGCTATCATGCCAGGATATGTAAGAACTCCATTAGTAGAAAAAATGGCAGAAGACTCTGAACCAAACAATCCAGAAAATGTAATAAATGGAATAGCGAGTGCTATACCTTTAAAAAGACTAGCAGACCCAGAGGAAATAGGAGAACTAGCAGCGTTTCTAGCAAGCACAGAATCAAGTTACATAACTGGACAAGGAATAGTAATAGATGGAGGCTCAACACTACCTGAAACATCTGTAATGGGAGTATAAATAAAAAATAGTTCTAAAATGAACTATTTTTCCATACTTCTAATTTCTTTAGCAGACATTCTAACCTTCTTACCATTAAGCTTAACTGTTTGAAGATTAACCTTTTGAGTTTTATTAGTAGCCTTTAAAGAGAAAGGTCTATTATTAGCGCTCATATTTTTTCTACTTGATATATTCTTAGCCATAATTAATTTGCCTCCTTAAACTTCTATAATAATTTACCATAAAATACTGGTTAAGTCAATGAATTTCTGATATAATCTTATGTGAAGAGGTGTATTTTAATGCTATATATCGGTAGTCATACAAGTTATTTAAAAGACAAACAATTAATGGGAGTAGTAGAAGAAAGCTTATCATATGGTTCTAACATATTTATGTTTTACACAGGAAGTAACCAAAGTACACTAAGATTCCCTGTAAATAAAGAAATAACTAAAGAAGCACATGAACTAATGAAGAAAAATGGAATAGACAAAGACAAATGTATAGTACATGCACCATTTATAATAAACCTTGCAAACAATAGTGACCCAGACAAATATAACTTCTATATAAACTTTCTAAAACAAGAATTAGAAAGATGTATAGAATTAGACATAAAAAACATAGTACTTCATCCTGGATCTTACACAACGCTTGATAGAGAAACAGGAATAAAAAACATTGCAAATGGACTTAACGAAGCTCTAGAAAACATTGAAGGAGTAAACTTACTACTTGAATACATGAGTGGAAAAGGAACCGAAGTAGGAACAAGTATTGATGACTTAGCAAAAATAATAAACTTGCTTAACGAAAAAACAAAAGAAAAAGTATTTGTATGTTTAGACACATGTCACATAAATGACTCAGGAATAGACATTGGAAACTTCGAAGAATTCCTAGATGAATTTGACGAAAAAATTGGAATAAATAAAATAAAATGTGTTCATGTAAATGACTCATACAACGCAGTCGGAGCACATAAAGACAGACATGCAAACCTAGGATATGGAACTATTGGATTTGATAAACTAATAAACGTAATATATAACAAAAGATTAGATAACATACCTAAAATACTAGAAACACCTTGGATTAATAGAAACGAAAAAAATACGTATGCCCCATACAAATATGAAATAGAAATGATAAGAAAAAAAGAATTTTATGATTATATAAACCAAAAATAAAGTTTGTAGATTTTACTCTACAAACTTTTTATATTTATCATAAAGCTCTAATAACTTATTATAAGAATCCTCACTCATCATACTTTTTTTACTATCTATAACTTCTAAAGCATGTCCATCTAAAATATAATCAGCATTATCTTGAATAGTACTTATAAATAAATTAGCTTCCTCCTCGCTAACACTAATTCCTTCCCTTAAAGCAAACTCTTTAACCTTATCAGGAGTTAACTTCATAGCTAGTGCCTTAATTAAACTCTTATTCATTTTAAACACCTCAACTAATAATATGATTTAAAAAAAAATATATTAATAAACCTTTAAATTTTTACTAGCAAACATGAATTATTAAAAGAAAATTGAACAAA
>CANORX010000053.1 GCA_947569225.1 uncultured Clostridia bacterium | reverse complement strand
ATTTCTTAAATACTAAATCAAAATTTATATTTTCATTAACAATACTGTTCATTCTTTTTCCCTCCTAAAAAAACAAAAGCCTACTAATTATAATACACTTTTGTCATAATAATCAAGGAAAAAATCAAATAATTTTACTTATTTACAACCCTAATAATATTTTTCTTACCCTTTTGAACAATAGTAGAATCAATAACAACAACAAAATTAACATCTTCTATCTTTTCATTATTAATTTTCACTCCACCTTGCTCTACCATACGTCTAGCTTCACTCTTAGAAGTACATAACTTAGTACAAACAAGTAAATCAAGAATATTATACTCACTCTCACTTACCTCTATAGTTGGCATATTTACGCTCATCTTACCACTAAACACTTCTTCACTTGTCCTTTTAGCTAATTCTGCTTCCTCACACCCATGAATAAACTTAACCACTTCATAAGCTAAAGTTTTACCTGCCTCACGTTTTTCAGGACAAGTCTTAACACTCTCTTCCAATCTCTCTATCTCTAGAACACTTAAAAAAGTTAACATTTTTAAATAATCAATAACCTTAGAATCTTCTGAATTAACCAAATACTGATAAAGCTCATAAGGAGATGTCTTTTCTTTATCAAGCCACAAAGCCTGACCACTCTCGCTCTTACCAAACTTAGTTCCATCAGCCCTAGTAACAAGAGGAACAGTAAAACCATAACAAGGTGTATCACCATGAATCTTACGAATAAGTTCTAAACCAGCAGTAATATTACCCCATTGATCTTGTCCACCTACTTGCAAAGTAACACCATAATTCTCATATAACTTAAGAAAATCTATAGACTGTAAAATCATATAAGAAAACTCTGTATAAGTAATACCAATATCAAGTCTTCTCTTAACAGTATCCTTAGATATCATATAATTAATATTAAAATGTTTTCCATAATCTCTTAAAAAATCTATTGCATTCATCTCTAACAACCAATCAGCATTATTCACTATTTTAATATCTCCACCCAAAATATTACTAACTTGCTTTTGAATACATGAAATATTATGTTTAACAGCTTCCTTAGTAATCATAGGTCTTTCTATATTAGGTTTAGGGTCTCCAATAAGCCCAGTTCCACCACCTGCAATAATAATAGGTGTATGCCCATGATCCATAAGTCTTTTAGCTATAGCTATAACTGTTGAATAATGACCAATATGTAGACTATCTCCTGTAGGATCCACTCCAATATAAAACTTAAGTCCCCCCTTATTAATAGCTTCAATTGCTTCTGGACTAGTAACATCATTTACAAGTCCTCTCCATTTTAACTCTTCAAATAAAGTCATAAATAATCCCTCCAAAACAAAAAAGTGATAACCAAAGGACGAACATAAGCCCGCGGTACCACCTTAATTTATATTTCTATACACTTCAAACTATAACGCATAACCGATTTAATCTAAAAAATGTGTAACTTCATTTTAAACCTTTATTAGTTCACACCACCACTAACTCTCTAAAAAATAATTTAAAACTAATCCATTTCCTCAAATGACTAACGAATAAATTATAACATACTTATAGATTACATGTAAACACCTTAAGAAAACTTTATACCATTACCATTAAACTTCTCTTTAATAGAAATAACCTCATAATAACTCTCATTACACTTAAAAGTATTAGAATTATAATCTACATAAGCACCAGGAATTAAAGGAAAAATACTATAACTATCCTTATTATCATCTAACAAATAAGTTTCTATACTAGTAGGAATTTGCATATAAAATGAAACCTTAACATAATTTAAATCAACTGCTTCATCAACAGTAAACTCCCTACCGTCTTCCAAAACAACACTACCTGCTAACTTAGAATCTACAACTTCCATAACAAACTCTTTTATATCTTCTCTAATATTCTCTCCACCTATAAATTTAGCATAATCTTTTCCATAATTAGAATCAAAATACTGATTCCTACTAATACTTTCCTTCTTAACAACACTAATATACCCCTTATCAAAAGCATCTTTTAAACTTAAAGACTCACGTTTAGTATAATAACTCTGACTATTCTCTATCAAACTATCACAAAAATACGGACGATTAACCTCTTCTCCCTCACGAATAGCATTAATAAGAGCGTCACTTTCTATTTCTACACCAAACTTATTAAAATATAAAATATCTAAAATTTCTTCTAGCCTATCGTATTTAGTAGCTAACTCTTCACTATCATAAACAGGATGCAAACCTAAAATATAATTAAAATCTTTAAGCTCTTGACTACTTAAATAATCTCTGACCTCATCTTCTAACATAGTACTATTAAACCTAAAACTAGTATCCCAAATAGCCTCTGGCCCTATAATTTCCATTAGCACCTTAAGCATAATAATCTCTTTCCCGTAGGCCGATTCATAACCACACTTACCATTCTTAAAAAAGAACTCTTGATTAACTGTTTCAGCTATAGCTTCATGTATTAAAGAATACTTATCACTATAAGCCTGATACAAATGAACAAGTTCATGTCCTAAAATTCTAGCTTTCTCACTTTGAACATCAAAATTAGCCTCATCAAAATCTTTAACATGAAGCAAATGATCAAAACTATAATAACCAACTGCATTATAAATATCAAACATATACGTGTCTTCTTCATTAAAAGGAGCTGCACCTATATTAGAGTGTCTAAATCTAGATAAAATAGATAATGGAGTATTATCATAGCATGGTAAAACCTTATCTAAAAACTCAGAATTATACAAAAACATCTTAACCTTTAAACTATTAATATTCTTAGAATTAAAAATATAATTCCTAATCATATCTTTATCTATTAAATGATTATTTACATCTAACACTTCCATAGCGCCCTGATGAATATTAGAAAAATTTAAAGGAACTGACACATTATTTTCACTAAAAACAATATTAAAAGCAATAAGACTTCCCAAAAACAACTCTGAAAGCACTATACAAACATTTCTAAAACAATATTTTCTCATATTACCTTTAGAATTATTCTTATCCCCGCTAAGCATAGTAGCATTACTTCCATTCATACAAAATAACATATGAATATCCTCTTTATTATCTTTAAAATAATGATATAACCCTGTAACCCTATCAAGCTTAACTTCATAGCCTTCATAAGAATTGGCTACCATATAATCTTCACTTAAATTAAAAAACTTAAAAACATCTAAAAAACTACTACTTACATCTATTACTTTATCATCTTTAACGCCTATTGCACTTATATTATTATTATCTAAAAACAAACAAATAACTGAATTACTATCTCTATCTATCACAAAAGAACCTAACATAAATACCCACCACACTCATCTAAAAATTTTTTATAAGCCATAAACTCAGAATCCAAACTATTTACTTGTAAAACATAAAGTATTTTCCCATATAAAACATTAAAATAACTTTTCTCATCTAGTCTTAATCTATCTACATGTGACTTAAAACCATACTTTTTAATATAATACATCTCTTGCCTTAACTTCTTCCTATAAGCACTTGTCACTTGTACAGCTTCATTAACAACTATACCTGTAACAATTTGCCTACAATTATTCTTAACGACTAAAACTTTATCATAGTTAAGTTCCATACCTAACAACTTTAACTTCTTCTTAACATAGTTTATAACTAACTTATAATCAAAATCACCAGAAAACGTCATATCATCAGAATACCTTGTATAAACAATACCTAACTCTTCACAAAAACTTCCAACTTCATTATCAAAATCCCTCATAACTAAATTAGAAATACACGCGCTTGTAGGTGCACCCTGAGGCAAATAATCATTATAAGTAACTAAATAAGTCAAAAGAACACCAACACTTTTAGGAAAATAAGCTAAAGAAAAACAACTACTATACACCTGAGCAAAAGTAATACTTTGAAAAAAATCTTTAATATCTAACTTTAAAATAATCTTCTTATTCGAGTGCATCACTGCATTATCTCTAATACTTAACCCCTTTTTATATGCAGTAGCATACTTAGTAGTACTCTTATTATTGAGAATAACTTCTAAAATTCTTCTTTGAATATGCTTTAAAGTATCACTTGGAGCACAAATAATCCTATATCCTCCTCTATTCTTTTTAACTTTAAAAACCTTATAATTACTATTTATATTATTACTAATAGAATAAATCTTTCTTATATATTCTTTATCACTTACATTATTTAATAAATGAAGAGATAACAAAAACTGATTAGACATATCTTTATTAACATATTTCCACATTTATTATCCCTCCATAAGAGTACTAAAAGATATCAAAATACGTAAATTAACTATAAGCCACGCGCCTACATGAAATGTAGAAAAGTTAATTGAAGTATTTTTATTATTAACCATAACTAATATAAATCCCTTAACGACTCGCTAAAGTAGGACTAAATCCATTTCACTACTCCTATAAACATAATAACACATAAACAAAGTAAATTAAAGGATAATAAAAAAAATTACATTATAAGCTTTTTAACACTCTTAGAATAATAACAACTAGAAAGTAACCTTAAAATATAATTACTAACATAGTCATCATCCTCTATTTTTTCTAATCTTTCTTTTAACTCTTTAAAGCCTTCTATATAATTAACACTAGAAGACAAATCTTCTATATCATTCTTTATAAAATCATTTATAAAAGTCCTATCATATTCGTCACTCTTCAAAAATTCCAAAAGAAGACTATAACTATGACAAAATAACTCTAATTTCATATAATCATAACATAATTTATAAATCGAAGAAACAAAATCTGAATACTCATCCATTGACAATAAACCTATCTCTTTTATCAAATCTATCATAGATTTAATCTTATAAACATCAATATTAAAAAAATTTAAATTATCAACTCTTTCTCTAATCACTTCAAAAGTATTTTTAACATACTCTAGAATTAAATCAAAAGAAGACTCTCCTTTTAAATTATTAATATACAAATCTGCTCCACCTTGTATTAACACCCTAACAACATCCCAGTTATGATTAGAAATAGCTTCCATTAATGGAGTAACTGACTTTTGATTCTTTATATCAGGATTAGCCCCTTCTTTAAGTAACATAGAAACTAAATGAATATCATTTACTGTAGAAGAGTAATGTAATAAAGATTCTCCCTTTAAATTTTGAAAATTAAGATTTTTCTTAACTATGACATTTAAAAACAAATACCTATACTTTTGATGGCAATATTTTAAACTTACTTTCAACATATCATTTAACTCTCTACTTATTTTCATAAGGCCTCTTATTTACTGAAAAATCATTCATTTTAATTAATATTCTTAATTTATCTCTTGCTTCATAAACCTCACGCACTTGGTCTTCATTTTTAAAACATTTATATTTACCTACTAACAACTCATATATATTATTGTTAAGACTATAATAATTATCCCTAAAATATTCTGAGTTTTCAAAAGGATAATTAAGAACCTCTTTTAACTTAATTAATATTTGTAACATTTGCCTATTAAAAATTTTTTTATGTTCATTAGAATAATAACAAATAGACAGTAATAGAAAAATCTCTTCACAAACATAATCTTCATCTTTATATTTTTCTAACGTTTCTTTTAACTCTTCATAACCTACTACATAATTAACGCTAGAAGATAAAGTTTCTAAATCATTCTTTATAAAATCATTTATAAAAGTCCTATCATATTCGTCACTCTTCAAAAAATATAAAAGTTCACTTCTTTCCTTATAAACAAATTCTAATTTTATATACTCATAACTAATACTATAAATCGAAGAAACAAAATCTGAATACTCATCCATTGACAACAAACCAATATCTTTTATTAAACTTATAATAGTCTTAATATAATACAAATCTTCCTCTAAAAAACAAGATTTTTCCACATTCTCTTTAATTTCATTAAAAGACTCCTCTATATATTTAACTATTAAATCAAAAGAAGACTCCCCATTTAAATTCTTAATATACAAATTAGCCCCACTTTGAATTAATAACTTAACTACACCCCAATTACGATTTATAATAGCTTCCATTAATGGAGTAAAAGAATCCCTATCCATTATATCAGGGTTAGCCCCTTCTTTAAGTAACATAGCAACTAATTGCATATTATGAGAATAAAAATGAAGCAAAGTTCTACCAGTAGAATTCTGTAAATTAATATTATTACTATTTATAACTTCCATCACAAATTTTTTATACTTTACATTAACTAACATAGAATATCTTAATTTATCTTTTAAATTTCTACTTATTTTCAAAACCCACTCACCTCACAAATAAATACTTATCTTAATTTTTTAATACGCCATACTATACTATTATCTCTTGAAGCCTCATACATTAAAATATAATTATTAGCAATCTTTAAAAGTGTTTTCACTTTATAAACCTCTTCTTCTTCCCTAAAACATCTATATCTTCCATTTAAAAATTCTAAAAAAGCTTTTTCAAAACTATAATAATTATCCTTATAATAATTTAAACTTTTTTCACTCCCCTTATGAAACTTTTTTGGAAACAAAGCAAAACTCTCTCTAATTTTATATATAATATTTAACATAAATTCATTAAAAACTTTTTTATTTTGATTAGGATAATAACAAATAGAAAGTAACCCTATTATCTCTTCACTAAAATAATCATCATCTTTTATTTTTTTAATCTCTTCTTTTAACTCAGTATTTCCTACCACATAATTCACACTAGAAGAT
>CANORX010000052.1 GCA_947569225.1 uncultured Clostridia bacterium | reverse complement strand
AAAAGAAACCAAACACAAAGTGTTTGGAGAATGAATTTATTCATTCATTTTTTATAAATTTTATTTGGTTACTAAACTTATGTTAATTTGTTTTATATTTAGTTTTTTTTCGTTAATGTCTTTTTTTATTTTGTCAATTATCATAAGTGAGTTATATATTTTTATTTTTATGGATATGTTGGCTATGTAGTAAGAACCATATTTTATTAGGTTAAGTTCTTTTAGTTTTACTCTTTTGTATTTTTTAATTATTTCTAATATTTCGCTTAGTTTGTTTTCGTCAGTTTCTACTTCCCCTATTATGCTATGTATGTTTTCTGTTAATAAAGATATTCCGACACTTATTGTTAATAAGCTTATTGTTATACTGCCTATGTGGTCAAAATATAAGAATATTTTATGTTTTCCTATTAGAGATAATCCAATAAATATGAGTGCAAATATGGAACTAAATGAGTCGTATTTGCTTTCAATTCCATTAGTTATTAAGATATTACTGTTAAGTTCTTTACCCTTTTTTAATAGGTATTTGCTTAATGCTATTTTTATTAGTATGCTTATGAATATTATTATTACACCTATTTGGTTAGGTTTTTGTGCTTTGTTAGTGAAACTATTATATATTAGACCAATTCCTAGTGAAATTATAAAGATGCTTATTATTATGCTAGTTAGGTATTCTATTTTTCCATAGCCATAAGGGTGTCTTTTATCAGGTTTTTTGTTTGCTAATTTGCTTCCTAAGAGCCCTACTATGTCAGTTGCCATGTCGCTTAAGCAATGTATGCCATCTCCCATTAGAGTTAATGAGTGACTAAAAAAAGCTCCTAGTAGTTTAAGAATTGTTAGTCCTGCATTTACTAGAAAGCTTTTTATCAATATTTTTGAAGTCATTTATACACCTACTTTACATTGTACCAGTCTGTTCCTTTGTCTATTTCTACTTTGACAGGTACTAGTATTTTATATGTGTTTTCCATGACATTTGTTACTAGTTTTTCCATTATTTCTTGTTCTTCTAATGGTACGTTAAATACCAATTCATCATGTACTTGTATTATTAGTTTGCTTTTTAATCCTTTTGTAGTTATTTCTTTATCTATTTCTATCATTGCTTTTTTTATTATGTCTGCACTTGAGCCTTGTATTGGTGTGTTTAGTGCCATTCTTTCACCAGATTTTTTTATCATGTAGTTTGGATTTTTTAGTTCATCTATCATTCTTTTTCTGTTCATTATTGTTCTTACGTATCCTGTTTTTTTAGCTGATATTATTATTTCGTCCATGTATTCTTTTACTCCTGGATACATAGTTAGGTATTTTTCGATAAATTTATTGGCATCTTTTGCATTAATGTCTAGGTTTTCTCCTATTCCAAATATTACTGCTTTTGCTGTTCTTCTTTGGTCTTTTGTGACCTCAGTTGTAGGTATGTCGTAGATGTCGCTTGCTACTTTGGTGTGTATGTCTTCGTGATGATTGAAAGCGTTTATTAGAGCGTCGCATTTAGAGATATGCGCGAGTAGTCTTAATTCTATTTGACTGTAGTCACTAGACATTATGATACAGTTTTTTTCAGGTAGAAAGGCTTTTCTTATTTTTTTACCTTCTTCACTTCTTATTGGTATGTTTTGTAAGTTTGGTTCGGCTGATGATAGACGTCCTGTTCTAGTTATTGCTTGTTTAAATATTGTGTGTATTTTTCCGTCTGTCATGATGTATTTTTTTAGGCTATCCATATATGTGTTTAAGATTTTGTTTAGGTTTCTGTGTTCTAATATTAAAGGTATTATTTTGTGAGTGTTATATAGTTTCATTAGTGTGTCATGATTTGTGGGATATCCATTTCTTCCTTTTTTCTTGCCATGTGGAAGGTCTAATTTTTCGAATAGTATTTCTCCTAATTGTTTTGGACTAGCTATGTTAAAATTACCGCCAGCGCACTCGTATATTTCTTTGCTGATTATGTCTAGTTTTAGGTTAAGTTCTTCTTTCATTTCGTCGATTATTTCTCCGCTTACGTTTATTCCTGCCATTTCCATTTTAGCTAATACGTTTATTAGTGGCATTTCTATGTTATTAAATAAGTCTAACATTCCTTCTTCTTCTAATTCATATGTGTAGTCTTCACTAGTTTCATATATAAATTTACTTTTTAAGCATAGGTTTTTTATGAATAGGTCTTCGTCTATTATGATGTTTCCTTTTTTTATCATTGTGTCATAGAATTCTATGTTATAATTTTTTGGGTTACTAAGGTAGCTTATGTCTTCGTTTATGTTGTAGTTAAGTAAGTATGTGGAAATCATTGTGTCAAAGGTGCATGAAGTGAATTTTATGTCATAGTTATTTAAGACTACTATTGATTTTTTTAAGTCGTATGTGTATTTTGCATGTTTAAATATGTCTTTGTTTTGAATTATTGCTTCGGAATCTAAGTAGTAACATTTTTCTCCGTCATATATACTCATTCCTAGTATTTTTCCTTGATGATAGTTAGGCATATTGATTTCTAAATAGAACGCAAAGTCTTTGTCTATATTGATTTTATTTTTTACTATTTCATATTTGATGTCTTCAGGTTTGATTTTGAATATGTCTTTGTTTTTAGGTTCTTCTAAAGCAACTTTGATTTCTTCTTTTGTTTCTTTAGCTTCATTAAATAAGGACATTTGTTCTTCTTTTGGCGTATTGTTTTCTTTTTCTTTTTTTATTAGTGAGTAAAATTCAAGTGTTTGATATATTGATAACAACATGTTAGTGTTTTTAGGTTTGATTTTTATGTCTTCGAAAGTTAAGTTAAGTGGAACATCTTTGTAAATAGTTGCTAGGTATTTTGAGTAGAAGGCATTTTCTTTGTCTGTTTCTAGTTTTTCTTTTGTTTTTCCTTTTAATGTCTCTATGTTTTCATATAGGTCTTCTACTGTTTTATATTGTTTTAATAGTGTTAGTGCTGTTTTTTCACCTATTCCTTTTACGCCTGGTATGTTATCGCTAGCATCTCCCATTAGTGCTTTTAGGTCTATTATTCTAATTGGGTCTATTCCATATGTTTCTTTAAATGTGTCTTGATTCATTAGAATAAAGTCTTTTTGTTTTAATAGTTTGACATCAACTTCTTCGCTTATTAGTTGTAATAGGTCTCTGTCACTACTTACTATAGTTGCGTTGTAGCAAGCGTCTTGGTCTGCCATTTTTGCAAATGTTCCTATTATGTCATCAGCTTCGTAGTTCTCTATAGATATAGCTTTTATTCCTAGTGCTTCTAGTATGTCGTATGCGATTGGAATTTGTACTAGTAAGTCGTTTGGAGTTTCACTTCTTCCTGCTTTGTATTCTTTGTATTCTTTGTGTCTAAAGCTTTTTCCTTTGTCGAAGGCTACCATTACATACTCTGGTTTTTCTTCGCTAATTATTTTGTTTATCATATTCACAAATCCGTAAAGAGCATTAGTGGGAAAGTTTTTAGAATTTTTCATAAGATTGCCACTGTAGGCAGTTGCGTAGTAACTTCTAAATATTAGATTGTTTCCAACAATTAGTATTGCTCTTTTTTTATTTTCTATCACGTTTAATCACCCTAACCTTATTATAAGTATATCATAAATATAAAATTTTACAATTAATTATTGTTAGTTAGAATGATAAAATCGGTATATAGAGTACCAGTTTGAAGATAATTAAAAACATGTGTTTTTTTACATGTTTTTTGCTATTATTAATATGTAATGATTTTTTTTAAGCGATTTGTTAAAAGAGTAAACAAAATTAAAGCTCCAAGTAAGTTAAGGATTATGTCATCTATGTCTAAGCATCCAACTTTAAGTATTAATTGTAATGTTTCTATAAATAATATTATAAAGAACATTATGATTGTAAATTGTTTTTTGTTTTTTATTTTGAATATTGTTAGAAAGAAGTATGAAAATGGTGTGAAAGCTATTAGGTTACCAAATATGTTTCTTATAAAAAATCTTAAGCTTACGTTATTTATTAGAAATTCATGTGTTATTTTGATTATGTTTTTAAAGGGTATTAGGTTAATACTATATGTTCCTACTTCTCTTCCTAGATAGTTTTTAAATAATGTTAGATATGCTAGTAAGAATATGTATGTTATAAATAGAATTATATTTATAATTTTAATATTTTTTTTCATTATTTTACTCCTATACAAAGAGGTCTAAGCTTAGTTGACTACTTTCTGGTAAACTGTCTAATACTCCTAAGCCTCTCATTTTATCTATTAGTGTTTGAGAAACTTTTCCACGAATTTGAAGATCTTCTATGCTTACAAAAGGTCTGTCATTTCTTTCTTCAACTATTTTTTTTGCAGCTATATCTCCCATTCCATCTAATGTTGTAAATGGTGGTATTAGTCCTCTGCCATCTTTATTTATTTTAAAGAAAGTAGCATCACTTTCGGTTAAGCTTATGTTTTCAAAGTGAAAGCCTCTACACATCATTTCATTTGCTATAGCTAATGAGGACATTATAGATTCTTCTTTGTTGGTTTTGTCATATCCTTTTGCTTCTAAGTTTTCTATAGCTTGTTTTATAGCACTGTGGCCTTTAACCATGGCTTCTATGTCGAAGTCAGATTCTCTTATGCTTAAGTATACTCTATAGTAGTTTAGAGGATGGTATAGTTTAAACCATGCGACTCTAAAACCATTGATAACGTATGCTGAAGCGTGCGCTTTGGGGAACATGTATTTTATTTTTTCACAAGATGTTATATACCAATCAGGCACGTTGTGTTCTTTCATTATGTCTTTAAATTCTAACCATTTATCTGGTTCTTTGTGTGTTTTTCCTTTACGTATGAATTCACTCATTTTAAATGCTTGACCATTGTCTATTCCACATTTAATTAAGTATATCATTATGTCATCACGACATCCAATTACTTTATCGAATTCACATATTCCATCTACTATTAGGTCTCTAGCGTTTCCGTTCCAAACATCAGTTCCGTGAGATAATCCAGATATTTTAATTAAGTCTGCAAATTTTGTAGGTCTTATTTCTTCTAACATTTTTATTACAAAGTTTGTACCAAATTCTGGTACTCCTAATGTTCCTGTTTGACAATTAATTTCTTTTGTTGTTACACCTAAAGCTTCTGGGCTATTAAATAGGCTTAATACGCCTCTGTCATCTAGAGGTATATCATTTATATCAATGTTTACGTCGTCAGATAGATATTTTAATACAGTAGGATCATCGTGACCAAGTATGTCTAGTTTTAATACGTTTTCTTCAATGTCATGGAATTCAAAGTGTGTTGTGTACCAAGCTGCTTCTGTGTTTTCAGCTGGGTATTGATATGGTGTAAAGTCATAAACGTCTTTGTAATCAGGTATTACAATTATACCTCCTGGATGTTGTCCGCTTGTTCTTTTTATTCCTGTTATTCCACGCGCAAGTCTTTCCATTTCAGGTCTTCTCATTGTTATTCCTTTGTCTTCTGCATATATTTTTACAAATCCAAAGGCTGTTTTTTCAGCTATTGTTGATACTGTTCCTGCACGATATACGTTGTGTTCTCCAAACAGTACTTTTGTGTAGTCGTGACTAAATGATTGGTATTCACTTGCTAGGTTTAAGTCTATATCTGGGGTTTTGTCTGCGTTAAATCCTAAGAATGTTTCAAATGGAATGTCTTGTCCTTGTCTTTTCATTAAAGCTCCACATTCACAATTTCTTTCAGGCATATCAAATCCACTTCCGTACTCTAAGTTTAAAGGTTTTCCTTCTTCATCAGTAAATATACTTTTTTTACAGTTAGGACATACGTAATGTGGTGGTAATGGGTTGACTTCAGTTATACCACAAAATGTCGCTACTAAGGACGAACCTACACTACCACGAGATCCTACTATATAACCGTGTGCGTTTGAGTCTTCTACTAAGCGTTGGGCGATTAGATATATAACGTCATATCCTCCATTTATTATTCCAGTTAGTTCTTTGTCTAGTCTTGTTGCTATTAGTTCAGGTAGTGGGTCTCCGTATATTTTTGTTGCGTTTCCATATACTGTGTCTTTAATTATTTGTACTGAGTTTTCCATACGTGGTGGATTTAATCCTGGTTTTACTATTTCAACACTTTCAAACATGTCTGCTACTTTGTTTGAGTTAGTTACTACTATTTCATATGCTTTTTCGCTGCCTAAAAATTCAAATTCGTTTAACATTTCGTTTGTAGTCATAAAGTAAGCGTTAGGTATGGTTTTAATACTAGGTTTATATAATGGGTGAAAGCCTCCTCCTGGTTGTTTTTGTGTTATTAGTATTTCTCTATATATGTTATCTTCAGGGTCTAGTGTGTGTACGTCTCCAGTTGCTACTACCATTTTTCCTATTTTATCAGCCGCAGATACGATTTTGTTTATGATGTTATAGATGTCAGATTTACTTGATACTTCACCATTTTCTATTAAGTAGTCCATTATACTAGGCGGGTTTACTTCTATAAAATCATAGTATTTCATCATTTCCATTAGTTCTTCTTCACTGTTTCTTTTTGCGCCTGCAAATATTTCGCCATTTACACAACCTGAGCCTATGATTAGTCCTTCTCTTAGTTTAGTTAACAGACTTTTTGGTGTTCTTGGTGTTCTATAGAAGTATTTTGTTGTGGCTGCACTTATTATTTTAAACATGTTTTTTAGTCCTGTGTTATTTTTTGCAAATACTGTTATGTGGTAAGGTCTGTTTGTTTTGTATGCTATGTCTGG
>CANORX010000051.1 GCA_947569225.1 uncultured Clostridia bacterium | reverse complement strand
ACTCTTGCATGTCCATTTCCTCTAACGCCAGTCATAGTTCCTTCTTCACTAAATTTAGGCATAATTTGATTACCTGCCAAAGTCACAGCATCAGCCAAATAATATTTTGCATCAACACTATATCCATCAGGTACATTACTCTGAGAAGAAGACTCCCAAATAAAACCTGAACCTCCTCCAGCACCATGCCAACCAGATCCAGCAGAATTATACCCACCATACCAGCCACCTCCAGCGCCAGAACCTCCCCATGTAGTATTAACATAATTAATAGTACTAGGTGAAGCACTAAAACCATATCCAAAAGCCCAACCTTTATTTTGCGTTCCGGGAGCGCCATAACTATTATTGTATCTTGTAGCAGTTAAACCTCCGCCATCTCCACCGTGTTCGTTGGTTTCCATTCCGCCACCGCCACCACCACCAGCAACAATGACTCTAGAAAGCAAAGACTTGCTATCATTCCAAGCACCACTTACAAATCTTATATCAGTAGCGCCACCACCACTTCCAACTGGGTCAGCAGCATCTCCTTTCTTTTTATATCCAGTTCCGCCACCATTAAAACTAGCAGGCGCGGTACAACCAGCAGTAATACAAGTTTTACCTTCTCCTCCAACATATATATAAAGAGTATCTCCCTTTTTCAAATTAATTATTCCCTTAGAGTAGCCTCCAAGACCACCTACACCGCCAGAAGGAGCCTGATGTTGTCCACCGCCTCCAGCACCCCATACTTCAAGTTGGTACTGTCCACTATAAGGTGCAACAAACTCTTGAACGTCTCCTGTATAATTATAATCAGACTTTATTTCTTCTATTGCATTAAGCTTTACACTAAAAGTTAATGTAGATAGAATTAGTAATATCAAAAAAGAACTTCTTACTTTACTCATACTACCATCCTCCTACTTTCTACTATAATATAATTATAGCACATATTATACAAACTCTTCTAGTATTTTATTAAAATTAACAGGACAAAAGTAAATTAAAGCAATAATTCACTCCAAACTCTCACGAGTTTGATTTCCTACTTCATCGAATTCTCATTCTCCATAGGCCAATTTCCCCTAGTCGCTAGGGTACCTAAATACGTTTTTTTATTTTTAACTATCCATTTATTCTATTTCCTTCTACTAGTAACCTTACTCCTTCATACATTATATTTAGACTTGAATTTAAATCTCTTTCTATCACATTTCCACATTTTATACATCTATACTCTCTTTTATTTAAATCTTTCATACTTTTATCTACACTATTACATTGATTACATATCTGTGTACTTTTATAATATGGACTAACTTTTATTAGTTTTTTATCTAACCACTTACTTTTGTATTCCAATGTTCTTATTATATTTCCAAATGTGGCATTTAATATTTCTTTTCTTAAATTCTTTCTATTTTTATCTCTATTTGTCATTCTTTTAATATCTAAACTCTCCGTTACTATTACATCATTATATTTTATTATTTTACTAACTATTTCTTCTGTTATTTTCTTTCTAGCATTTTTTAACTTTCTATATACTTCTTCCAATTTTATTAACGTCTTTTTATAATTCTTACTTCCTTTTTCTTGTCTACTCAACCATTTTTGCAGTCCTTTTATTTTACTCTCATATTTTAATGAATATTTTGGATTTCCATAATACTCATTATCACTTGTTATTACTAAACTTTTTACTCCTAAATCTATTCCTACTATTTTCATTGTTTTATGTGTGGTTACTTCTACTCTTTCACTTACACATATACTAGCATAATATTTATTTCCTTCTCTACTTACTGTAACATTTATTATTTTCCCAGGGAATTCTTTTAGTTTTCTATATCCTCTTATACTGACATTTCCTATTTTAGGTAATGTTAGTATTTTATTATTTAAATCTATTTTTATATTTTCATACACTTTTCCTCTATACTCACTTGTTATTAAATTTGTTCTATAACTAGATTTAGCTTCATATTTCCTATAGCGAGGGTAACCTCCTATCTTTTTGTAAAATCTATTAAAAGCAGTATCCAAATCAAACACACTACACCTTAAACTACAACCATCTATCTCACCTAAAAATGAATACTGTTCTTTTAAAGTAGGTATTAATTTAATCATATCAAATCTAGAAAGAGAATCATCCTCCTTCTTTAATGAAAGCAACTTATTATACAAAAATCTATTACACCCGAATGTTTTATGTATTAATTCTTTTTGTTCTTTAGTTAAATATATTCTAAATTTATAAGCTTTGTTTATTAACATAATAAGTATCTACCTCCCTATAAATTAACAATAACATATGTTCGATATAAAGTCAAACGTTTTTTTGTGATATTTTTGTGAAAATAATTACAACTTCCTTATTTCATAAAAAAAATACCTTAAATTTTATAAAGTATCATTTTTTGTACTCATTAGTAGAATTTATTTATTCAAACTGGAATTTACTTTTGCAATCGACCTAAAGAAAAAACTCTAACCCTTAGAGCTTAATTCTTCTTTTCTTCCTTCTCGTTATCATCAAATCCACAAACTAATTGAACCTTAATATCATAATCCTTCTTACCATAATCTTTCTTTGGATAAATATACACCATTGAAGAATCTAAATCACAACTCTCATTAGTCTTAGGATTTACAAATTCCTTTATTTTTTTCTCATTAACCTTAGAATTATATCTACTTAAATTCTTAAGATTTATTTTAATACCCTGCTTTTCATACTTCTTAAAAAACTCTTCTTTTTCTGACTCAGTTTTATTTAAACCATCATAATAATACTCTTCATAAAACTCTCTTCCCATATCTTCTAACATCTGAGTAAGTTCTTTCTCACGACTATTTCCTGATAAAAACATAAAACCTACTAAAAACACTACTAAAGCTACAACTATTAGAGAAACTACCATCATTATTTTCTTATTTTGACTTAAAAATGCTTTTGTCTTTTCCATAACTCTCTACTCCTTTAACAAAAATCGACTAATATCGACTCTCTATTAAGGTCATTTTATCACAATAATTATGTTAATTCAATGTAAAATTTAAAAATATATCTTGATTTTAAAAAAAGTACTATATAAAATACATATCAAAAAAATATAAACAAAGAAGACAGAATTTTAATTTCCATCTTCTTAAACTACTAACTAAATATCTTTTTTAATTTTCACTAAAAACTCATTACCATAATCATCAGTAAAACTATCCACTGGTGCATCTAAATCTTTAGATAACGTAGCTAATAATTCGCTTTCAATCTCATCTTTATACTTACTAATCACATTGTCATATAACTCAACAGAAGCACTAATCTCTATTTTAATTCTATCAGAAATATCTAATCCCTTATCCTTTCTTAAAACTTGTGAATAACGAATCAAATCTCTCAAAATACCTTCATACTTTAACTCCATAGTAATATTCTCATCTATTATAATATAATTAACTCCGTCAGTAGTAACGTTATATCCCTCTTTGGAATGTACTCTAACATCTAGCATATCTTTACCTAGAACATAAACTTCGCCATTTATCTCTATCTCTTTTCCATCTATATCAAGAATATCTAGATTAGTATAACCTTTTAAAATATTAGCAAAATCATTAATATTCTTTCCAAATATCTTTCCACACTCTTTAAAATTAGGCTTTATTTCATAATCCAAATACAACGAAGAATCTTCCATATAAACAACCTCTTTAACATTTAACTCTTCCTTAATTAACTCGCCCAAATCGCTAATTAACTCTTCATTATTCTTATCTAATAACACTCTAGACAAAGGTTGTCTAATCTTAATATTCGCGTCTTCTCTTCCTTTTCTTCCTAAACTTATTAAATCTCTTACTAAATCCATTCTTCTTTCAACGTGTTCATTTACCTCTTCTAAATTTGCTACTGGAAAATCACTTAAATGAACACTAGTTTCATTCGTTAAATTTCTATATATATCCTCACTTATAAAAGGACAAATAGGTGCGATTAACTTAGTTACTCCTAAAAGAACATCATAAGTCACCTTATACACAGCACGTTTAGAATCATCTAACTCGCCTTTCCAAAATCTTCTTCTATTTCTTCTTATATACCAATTAGATAAATCTTCACTCACAAATTCCATTATAGGTTTAACAACTTTATTTAAATCATACTCATTATAAGCTAAAGTCACATTTTTTACTAAACGATTATACTTACTTAATAACCATACATCTATTTCCTCTAACTTCAAATTATCTTTAGTAAAATCACTAGTACTAAGTTTATCAGCATTAGCATACATTGCAAAGAAATTATATGTATTTTTTAGAGTACTAAAGAATTTACTACTTACCTCTTTTACACCTTCAATATCAAACTTAAGTGGCGTCCACACAGGACTTGCATATAACATATAAAATCTCACTGCATCGGCCCCATATTCTGTCATTATTTCTATAGGATTAATAATATTTCCAACTGACTTACTCATCTTCTTTCCCTTAGCGTCAAGCATCATATCATTAACCACTACATTCTTAAAACTAGACACTCCACTTACTATAGAAGAAATACATATCAAAGAATTAAACCATCCTCTAGTTTGATCTACACCCTCAGCTATAAAATCTGCTGGAAATTGACTCTCAAATAATTCTTTATTTTCAAAAGGATAATGAAACTGAGCATATGGCATAGCGCCAGAATCAAACCACACATCCATTACATCCAACACTCTAGACATAACCTTATCACATTTAGGACACTTAATATGTAAATCATCAACATAAGGTCTATGAAGTTCCATATCATACACATTTTTATCCTCAATAATCTTACTTTGAAGTTCTTCTCTACTTCCTATACACTCTATATGTCCACAATCACACGTCCATAGTGGCATAGGGCATCCCCAGTATCTATTTCTAGATATACCCCAGTCTATCATATTTTCTAACCAGTTATTAAATCTCTTCTCTCCCACAAAAGTCGGATACCAATTAACATTCTTATTAGCTTCAATAATCTTATCTTTATACTCAGTTGTTCTTATATACCAAGCAGGTTTAGCATAATATATCAAAGGACTTTTACATCTCCAACAATGCGGATAATCATGTGTTATTTTTATCTTTTTAAATAATTTATCATTCTCCCTCAAATATTTTATTATATCAATTTCTAGTTCTTTATCTGTTACAACTCTCCCTTCCCAAGGTCCAGTAATATATGTTCCTTCTTTTCCTACAGACTGTACAAAAGCTATATCATTTAGACGACATACTCGCGCGTCATCATCTCCATAAGCAGGTGCTATATGTACTATACCTGTACCATCCGCGTCTGTTACATAAGAATCAGCCAAAACAGTAAACGCGTTTCCTTCCACATGAGCAAAAGGCATAAGTTGTTCATATTTTTTACCTACTAACTCACTACCCTTATATGTCTTTAACACTTCATAATCTTCACCTAATACATTATTTAAAAGTGTTTCACCCACTATAAATTTATACCCTTTAGACTCTGCTAAAACATAATTATAATCTGGATTAACACAAAGAGCTACATTATCCATAAGTGTCCAAGGAGTAGTTGTCCAAACAAGTAAATACACATCCTCTTCTACTAACTTAAAAGGAACAATAACCGTATTTACCGAAACACTTTCATACCCTTGACTCACTTCATTAGCAGAAAGCTCTGTACCACATCTAGGACAATATGGTAACACTTTATTTCCATAATATATTAGCCCCTTATTAAAAATCTCTTTAATTAGCCACCATTCACTCTCAATAAATTCATTAGAACAAGTCACATAAGGATTCTCGCAATCTATTAATTGTCCCATCATATCAGTCATTTTATTAATCTCGTCTATATTAGTAGCAGTCTCTTTATTACACTCTTTACAAAAATTTTCCACACCAAAAGCTTCAATATCAGCTTTGGTCTTAAAACCAAGTTTTTTCTCAACATTGACTTCAATTGGCAAACCATGAGTATCTAACCCTATTTTTCTAAGCACTCTTTTTCCTTGCATAGTTTGATATTTACAAAAAGCATCTTTAATTGTCTTAGCAAAAACATGATGCAAACCTGGTCGTGCATTTGCATAAATAGGCCCATCAAAAAAAACATAATCATGATTATTCTTTCTATTCTCTATAGTTTTATTTAACAAATCTATCTCTTTCCAATACTCTAAAATCTCTAACTCTCTTTTATTCCCCTTCTCTTTACTTAACTCTTTAAACATATCTTTACCCTCTTTCTTAATAAACAAAAAAGACGACACAAGGAGTCAAACTGACGGTGCCATCCTTTATTTAACTTAAACTATAACGCATATATACATGCGGGCTTAACTTATCCTTAAACCACATCAAGAGTGATTCATATATACATCATATTATTACCTTTCAGCAATTTGGTAAATTCTCTAAAATATAAAACTGTATATATCGTCTCTTTCATTTGTTTTAACATAATCTAGTTTATCAAATTGTTTAAATTTTGTAAATAGTTATTTATTATATTTTTAATACATGTTTTTCCATATTTACTGATATTTGTAATTCTTTTATATCTCCATTTTCTTCTAATGGACGCACTACTAAGCCATAATCTGAAAGAAGTTCTTTTAAAACTGATTCATATATTATAAAATCCACTCCAAAAAAAGTTGTAGCTAATAATATTATTTTAAAAGATAATCGTATGTTATTGATTAGTGGAAGTAATACAGGTGGAAAGACAGTTACCTTAAAGACAGTGGGTTTGCTTTCTTATATGGCTTTATGTGGTATGCCTGTACCATGTTTAGAAATGATAATTCCTTTATTTGATAATATTTATGTTGATTTAGGTGATGAGCAGTCA
>CANORX010000050.1 GCA_947569225.1 uncultured Clostridia bacterium | reverse complement strand
GTAATAATATTACGTCCATTCTTATCTATCTCACGTTTAAAATAGATACTAGGAGAACGAACTAACTGACAGTTAATAACTCTCTCTACTCCATTAACAATAAATGAAGCATTCTCCGTCATAAGAGGAATATCTCCTAAAAAGACTTCTTGCTCTTTAACTTCACCAGTCTCATTAATAAATAACCTAGCCTTAACCTTTAAAGGAGCAGCATAAGTAACACGTCTTTCACGTGCTTCATTAACAGTATACCTTGGTGTATCTAAAGTATATTCTCCAAATTCCAAAGTTTCACTACCGCTAAAACTCTCAACTGGAAAAATATCATCAAATACCTCTCTTATCCCTTGATCCAAAAACTTTTGAAAAGAATCCCTTTGAACTTCAAGCAGATTCGAAAGTTCAAACTTATTCTTTAATTTTGAGAAATCTCTTCTTTCTCTATGGTCTCCAAATTTTTTAACTTTGTAAGCCAAAATAGTCACCCCAATCCCTTAGATTTAAAACACATCAAACTGTAAAAAATTTATATGTATCGCAGTTTATAATTTTATCAAACTTTTGTAAAGAAGTCAATTAATTTTAGCCTTTATCACATAAAATCCTTTACTTTTTGCAATTATATCTAATTTATAATAATTTTCTAATAATTTATTAATACTTTTAACACCCTGATCTTTTCTAATAACATACCATAATTCCCCATCATAGTTAAGATAATCTCTAGCATTTTTAAGTATATTTAAAACACATTCCTTACCTGCCCTTATAGGTGGATTAGTGATAATAACATCATACTTATCTGTAACTTCACTATAAACATCACTAAGAAAAGTCTCACACTTAACATTATTCTCTACTATATTTCTACTAGCCAAATGTAAAGCCCTTTTATTAACATCTACAAGTGTTACAAAACTATCTGTCATTTTAGAAATAACTATCCCTATCAAACCATATCCACATCCCATATCAAGAACACGTCTTTTAACTAAATTACAATCTAAATAACTTTCTAATAATAATCTAGAACCATAATCTATCTTATCTTTACTAAAAACTCCTAAATCTGAATAAAAAACAAAAGAAGTAGACTCAAAAGTATAATTAATTTTCCTAATCTCACTCTTCAAATTTTGATTATTAGTAAAATAATGTTCCATTTCTATCTACTTCCTTTCACAACTTATAAATCAGACAACTTGCTTATAATATCCATCTTTTGATTAGTCATACTACTTGCATCTTCGCCTCTAGAAATCAATATCTTTTCATTATTAACAAGTGTTTGATAATTAGTAATATATATCTTAGAATTTTCTAAACTCAAATTACATAACTTACTCAAATACATAATATTTTCTTCACTAACAGGTGCTTGTAAAATATTAATAACTTCATTTCTAAAATCATTCTTTATCACCTCAGGTTTACTAAATTCTCCACTAGTTAAACCTTTAATAATAACTTGTTTCTCACGAGCAAAATTAGAAGTATCCACACCACTCTCTAACATACTTACTTCCATATCATAAATCTTTTTATACTCATCAATAATTTTATTTGCTTGAAACTCTCTAACCCCAAAATTATCACAAAGCATACGTATACTCTCCTCACTCTTAGGCATCATAAGAATCTCTATTACTTTATCTTTCATAAACTCTCCTATTAAATCTCACATATCTATTAGAAAAAATAGATACCATTTTTAATATGATATCTATATATAGCTATTAAAGCCACAATCAATCGGGCTTGCTGGTACGTTCGCTAAGGAACACAATATTTACATAATATATATATCATATTTTATTCAAAATGTAAAATAAACATTAAATATTAATTTTTTATAACACCATTTCTCCTATAAACGCAAAAAAGCCTTACATAAAAAGGCTTATATTTACTACTTTAATTCAACAGTTGCTCCTGCTTCTTCTAACTTAGCTTTAATTTCATTAGCTTCATCTTGAGAAACATTTTCTTTAATATTACCACCATTATCAGCTAAATCTTTAGCTTCTTTAAGTCCAAGACCAGTAATCTCTCTAATTACTTTAATAACTTGTAACTTAGCTCCTCCAGCTTCTTTTAAAACAACAGTCTTAGTAACATCTCCTGCATCCTCGCTAGCTCCTCCAGCTGGTGCTACTGCTACAGCTACTGCACTTGGATCTACTCCAAACTCCTCTTTCATCATATCAACTAATTCTTTAACTTCTAGAATAGTTTTCTCTTTAATTGCTTCGATAATATCTTTATTTTCAATCTTTGCCATTATTCATTTCCTCCCTTTTCTAAATTTTCAGCATGTAAGTTAAGTGCTATACTAAAGTTCTTAACGTGTTCAATAAGTCCACCTGCAAACATAGTAAGTAGTCCCTCATAACTTGGAATACTAGCATATTCATTAATAGTCTCTACTGATGCAAACTCTCCATCAATATATCCAGCCTTAATAGTTAAATTCTCGTTTGTCTTAGCAACGCCACTAACTAACTTAATAGGCTCAATAATATCTTTACTAAAAATGAAAGCATTTGGTCCAGTCATATAATCATCTAACTTAATACCTTTGTCTTTAAACGCAAGCGATGCTAAAGTGTTTTTATATACCTTTAGGTCACTTCCAGTATCCTTTAAACTTTGTCTAAGCGCATTCTCACTTTGAACATCCATACCTTGATAATCAACTAACAAAATTGTTTTAGACTCATCAATTTTAGAACTAATCTCGCTAACAATCGCTTTCTTAAGTCCAAGACTTCTTTCACTTGCCATACTCGTCCTCCTTTTATTATTAAAATAAGTTTTCCAAAGAGGAAAACCCATAAAAGAAATTTCCCTCGGTAGGATTTATTAACACCTACTGTCTTTGGTCAACTGATAAATTGTATTTTACTATACAATTATTAATTTGTAAATACCTTTTAGTTAAATCTAGTTAAATCTATTCTAACTCCAGGCCCCATAGTACTTGAAATTGTAATATTCTTTACAAAAGTACCTCTAACACCACTAGGCTTATTCTTAATAACTTCATTAACAAACGCAACTAAGTTCTCACTCAATTTATTTGCATCAAAGCTAACTTTACCTATTATAGCGTGTACATTCCCTTTAGCATCAGCTCTATATTCAATCATACCTTTTTTGATATTCTCTATAGCTGTCTCTACATTAGTAGTAACTGTTCCAGTCTTAGGATTAGGCATAAGTCCTTTAGGTCCTAAAACCTTACCAATCTTACCAAGAGCCACCATCATTTCAGGTGTTGCAACGATTACATCGAAATCAAACCAGTTCTCTTTAGAAATTTTTTCAACCATTTCTTCTGCACCAACATATTGAGCACCAGCATTCTTAGCTTCTTCTGCCTTTGTCTTAGTAACAACTAAAATTCTTTTTGTCTTACCTGTTCCATGAGGAAGAGTAAAAGAACTTCTTACTTGTTGATCACTTTTAGTTGTATCAATATTTAAATTTAGTGCAACTTCAACAGTTTCATCAAATTTTCTTTTAGAAAGAGACTTTACTAGTTCAACCGCTTCCTCTGGTTGATATACTTTTGATTTATCAACTTTACTAGAAGCTTCCACATAAACGCGTCCTCTACGTTTCATATCTTTTCCTCCTTTATGTGGTATTTGGATTATTTATTTACTCGTATATTTAAATTATTATTCTGTTTCTTCTTTTTGTTCTATAGTTTCTACTTCAGGCAATTCAGAATCAGCCATTAACTTAGCTTCTTGTTCCATTGCCTCAAGAGACTCTTCTAATTTAGCTGCCTCAGCTTCTGCTTCTTTTGCATCCATAGCCTGATTTGCTAACTCTTGATCATTCAATCCCTTAACAGCAATACCCATATTTCTTGCTGTACCAGCTACTATTTTCATAGCTTGATTGATATCATTAGTATTTAAATCAGGTAATTTAATTGAAGCTACTTCTTTTAATTGTTCAGCAGTAATAGTTGCCACAGTCTCATTAGCACCTTTAACACCACCCTTATTAAGTCCAGCTACTTTTAATAAAAGTGAAGCTGCAGGTGGAGTCTTAAGTACAAAATCAAATGTTCTATCTTCATAAACACTTACCTCACAAGGAATAATATCTCCCATTTTATCTCTAGTTGCGTCATTATATCTAGTACAAAATTCTTGTAAATTTATTCCAAGTGGTCCAAAAATTGTACCTACTGGTGGAGCTGGTGTAGCTTTACCTGCCGGAATTTGTATCTTAACTACCTTAGTAACTTTCTTTGCCACAAAAAACACCTCCGTTTATATTTTATTTAGTATGTTTTTAGTATGAGTTATTAACGATAATCCAATGTCTCCCACTTACTTGTTACATAATAAATATATAACTACAGAGCTAATATTATCACAAAATCTCTCACTTTACAAGTACTTTCCAAACAATATACATCAATAAAACTAATTAATCACCATAAAAAGAACAATTATCAATCATTTTATCCTTATTAGTAGGACAACAATACCAAGCCTTTTCATTTTCACTACCCATCACTTCTTCTCCACTAGTAGAATTATAATTACCTAAACTATCGCAAGTTTGTTGTACTATACGTTTCTTTAAACCCATAGCTAAATAAATAACTATACCAAATAATAAAACAACACCCACTATTTTTATAACTTTCATAAAATCACTCTCCATAATAAATAGTATACCAAAGTAACTAGAAAAAATCAAAAAAATAAAAAACAAGCACTTTCATGCTCATCTTAGATAAATAACTAAACTTAAAACTATAAAACTAAACTATGACTGTCTTCCTCTTTTAAATCAATAAACTCATGTAAATAAGGAACTTGAGGAACACTTCTATATTCTCTTTTTAACTCTAGAAAAAGACTTCTTACACTTTTAAGACACTGAACATTCTCAGACATCTTATCAAAATCATACATAGAAATATTAAAAATATCATCATCAAAAAGATAATTAATAAAATAAATAAACATAGTTAACCTATCAAAATTATCATCAACATCTAAAGAAACTTTTTTAAAGTTATAAAAATCATCAGACAAAGATGAAATAAATTCGCAATCTAAATCTCCTACCATAATATTATCTAAATCAATAAAATGAAAATCTAAAAACTCATCAATCAAAATATTAAAAAAACTTAAATCTGCAAAAACTATATTACCATCCATATTATGAACACGTTTAACATATAAACTAATAGCTTTTAGTAAATCAAAATATCTATACATATCCAAAAATTTTCCCATATCAAACAACGTTTTAGAATTTGGAACATAATCCATTGTATAACCTTGAAACATCATTCTTTTTCTTTTAACAGTGAATAACCTATCATAAAATTTCACAAACTTATCTATATCACTCATCTGGCTTATAATCTCTATCTTTTGCTCTTTTCTTTTTAAAATTTCTTTAGGAGTTTTCTTATAAAATAACTTATGTACTAACGCCTCATCATAATAAATAAATCCTTCACTATTAACTTTACACTCTATTCTTTTTAACCCTTTAAAATAATCCTCACCAATAACAACCTCTCTCATAAATCCCCCTTTTTCCCAATATCATTATAACACATTAGTACCATAAAAGCAACAAAAAAAGAAAAGGCTACTTCACTAACCTTAACTTTGCATCTTTTACTAAATCATTTATTCTACTCTCTAATATATCAGACATAAAAATTAAACTTATCAAACTTGAATAATCAATATCATGATAAACAATATCATCCATCACAAAACCTTTCTTAGGATCACAATTAACTAACAATCCCTTATAAGTATCATCACTCTTACTTACAACATAATAAGTAACAAACTCAGACTGACTTAACTTTAAAGTAACCACAGAGCCCACTTTAATTTTCTCTTTATTATACTGAAAAAGAAACTCTCTTACCTTATCACAAGTACGACTATCTAAATAATCAAAATTAACATTATTAATATCCTTAACAACATTACTATAATCTCTAGAAAGTAAACCCTTATCAAAAACATATTTAATATTACTCTTACTAAGTAGTGACAAAGAAGCAGCAAAAATAACATCAGCCCTCAAAAACTTATAAACATTCTTATTAATCTTTAAACTATTAGGATCAATACTTCTAAAAAAAGACAACTGAGAAACTAAAACCTCATCACCATAATCCTCTATTACTGCAAAAAAACGTACCTTATGTTCACTATTTTCATATTCCTCATCAGTTTCATTAAAATACCTATTTCTTACTCCTGATATTATCTTACCTTTCAAATCCCCCATAAAACCTCCTAGTTTTTACTTATCTGAACAATATCCACCTCTACTGCAGTTTCTTGTCCAAATAAATCTATAATAACATTTAACTTCTGAGAATCCAAATCTATAGTTTGAACTTTACCAAACATACCTTTAAATGGGCCATCAATAATAGTAACACTATCACCAACATTTAAATCTGTCTCAACATCAATTCTACTAATACCTTCAACTTGAAGTATTCTATCTATCTCTTGAGGCAAAAGCGGTGTAGGTTTAGCGCCCTTACCACTAGACCCAATAAATCCAGTAACTCCAGGAGTATTACGAACAACATACCAAGCCTCATCGCTCATAATCATTTCAACTAAAACATAACCAGGAAACATCTTCTTAGTTTTTTCTTTCTTAATACCATCTTTAATTTCAACTTCCTTAGTCTCAGGAACAATAACTCTAAAAATATTATTCTCCATTCCCATAGACTCAGTTCTCATAAGTAAGTTTTCTTTAACCTTACTCTCATGTCCAGAATAAGTATTAACAACATACCATAACTTTTGCTCTTCCATTTACTTCACAATTCCTTTCAAAAAAGTAAAAACTAAATCTAGCCCATAAAAATACACTCC
>CANORX010000049.1 GCA_947569225.1 uncultured Clostridia bacterium | reverse complement strand
TCTTTTTTTATTTTTTTGTATATAGAGTTTTGGTCTAGTTCTAAGTCAATTAGTAGTTCTTTTCTTTTTCCTTGTCGTACAAATAAGTCTTCTATTCCATATGTTATTATGTTTTTGTCAGTAAGTGTACCTAAGTAACTACCTAATGAACCTATTTTCATGCTTTCTTCATAAACAAAGATGGGTTTGTTTTTGCTAATAATTTTTTTAAAGTATTCTTCATCAATGGGTTTAATAAATCTAGCATTAACTAGTTCAATGTTTATGTTGTCCTTTTTTAGTCTGTCTACTATTTCTATAGATTCGTTAACAAAGTCTCCATATGTAATTAACGTTGCGTCTTATGCACTCCCAACTACCTATTTTTATTTCTACAGGTTTATCTTTAATGTAGTTTAGTTTGTTTCTTGAGTATCTTATACAAAAAGGCGCTTTTGTATTTATTCCTGTTTTTATTAGGTTAGTCGCTTCTATACTGTCTTTAGGGGCACAGATAATTATGTTTGGAATGGGAAGAAGAAAAGTTATGTCAAAGACACCTTGATGTGTTTCACCGTCTTCTCCAACTATGCCACATCTATCAATTCCAATTATGACATGGTTATTTATTCTAGCTATGTCGTGTAGTATTTCGTCATAGCCTCTTTGTAAAAAGCTTGAATAGATAGAGACAAAAGGAATTTTACCTTCTAAGGAGAGGCCACTTGCAAGTAGTAAAGCATGTTCTTCTGCAATTCCTACGTCTAGAAAATTGTTTGGAAACATTTGTCTAAATTTTGTTAGTTTACTTCCACTTTCCATTGCAGGCGTGATTACTACTATGTCTTTGTTCATTAGTCTTATTAGTGAATCACTTATGACCTCACTCCAAGAAATTTTGTCAGTATCATTATTAGTTATGATACCTGTTAGAGGATCAAAAGGGCCTACTCCATGCCATTTTCCTAAGATGTCTTCTTCTGCAAATTTGTATCCTTTTCCTTTTTCAGTTATTACGTGTATTAATACAGGCCCATTAATTTTTTTAGCAGCGTTTAAGTATAATTCTAATTCTTCAAAGTCGTGACCATGTATAGGACCATAGTAATTAATTCCTAATTCTTCAAATATAAAGCCTTCTTTGATATATAATTTTTTTAGGCTAGTTTTTATGTTTTTTAATCCTTTATATGCTACAGGGCCTATTCCTGGAATTTTGGACATTATTTTTTTAGTCCTACTTTTAACATTAGCATAGTCTTTAGTACTTCTTATTTTATCTAAGTGATTATGAAGTGCGCCTACATTTTTAGATATACTCATGTCATTATCATTTAATATTATTATTAGTTTGGTTTTTGTTTCTCCAATGTGGTTTAGGGCTTCATAGCATATGCCATTAGCTATACTTCCGTCTCCTATTACGGCAATTACATGATTTTTTTCTTTGTTCATGTCACGGCCTATAGCAAGACCTAGGCTAGCACTTAGACTCGTTGAAGAGTGCCCAGATTCATAACTATCGTGAGCGCTTTCAGTTATTTTTTGAAAGCCTGATAGTCCATCTTTTTGTCTTAATGTGTCAAATTGCGCAGCTCTTCCAGTTAAAATTTTATGAACATAGCTTTGGTGTGAAACGTCAAAAATAATTTTATCTTTAGGGCTATTAAATACTTTGTGAATGGCAATAGTTAATTCTACTACTCCAAGATTACTCGATAGATGCCCGCCTGTTTTAGAAACTTTATCTATTAAAAATTTTCTAATGTCTTTACTTAGTTTTTCTAATTCTTGGTTATTTAGTTTTTTTAAGAATTTAGGGTCTTTTATGTCTTCGATTTTCATTTTTTCACCTACTTCATTGATTATAGTTTATTTTATATTTCTAGTCAACTATAAGTATATTTGTACTTTTATAAATACACATTGTGTGTGTTAAGTTTTCGAGTGTTAGTAAAAATAATAAATTTGTTTCATTTTTTTTAAATAATATGGTAATATAATAATAGGAGGAATAGTAATAATGAATGGTAATGTTAGACAGCAAATTTTTATTAGTTATGGTACTAGTGATAATGATTTAGTTATGGGAAGTTTTTATGATATTCCTAATGATGCTTTTATGGCAAAGATAACACTTAAGATACCTATTGTTACGAGTAGTAAAGATGTTAGTTATAAGTCATTTTATCATAGGATTTTTTGTGGTAAGGTGTTCCCTGCTGATATGTATTTAGAGAGTCATTTTCGTGATTTTACTAGTACTAAGCTTATAGAGTTTAAGGAAAACTCTGATATGGGTATGAGTAGTGTTGTTGTTCCTCATGATAGTAGTGATATTAATAATTTTGTTTTTTTTACAGATAAAGATACTATATGTTCTAGTAGGACAGAGTTCATAAGTAAAATTCATGGTTTTAAAGATGATTATAGTTATAATAATGATTTTGTTAATTATGATGAGTCTGATAAAAGAAGTTTATAATAATTTTTGGGAGGGTTTTATGAGTTTAAATAATGTTGATTATGGTATTAAAGTGTTTTATGCTTTAAATAATTCTATTATACCAGGGAATTTTGAGAGTATTCCTAGTGATGCTTTTTATGCTAGGATTGTTCAAAGGTTACCTTTTATTAATATTAATGGTTATTTTGATGTTTGTGAGGTGTCTTTTACTATTTTTATAGGAAAGTATAATAGCGATTTAAAGAAAATTGAGGTTATTAGTGTTAATGATGAGGGTGAGTATTCTTTGTATTTTAATAAAGATAATAATGATATAGTTTGTGATTCAAGAGAGTCTTTTGTTGAACAAATTTTGAGATTTAAATTTAATTATGATAATTTGCAGGAACAGATTTATACATCAAAAAAATTAGAGCTTAGTATTTAGTTATTAACTCTAATTTTTTTATATGTTATCATCATTGAATATGGATGCTAGGATATTTATGTCTGTTATATTTTTTATTAGTGGTATGTGAATAAATATCATGTTTGTTTTTAAAGATTCTTCAGTTATTATTTTTAATCCATTATAGTATATGTTGTTACAATAGTATTTTCCTGCAAATGATGATATTTTTACTTTGTATTTTTCTTTTAGTTTATTTTCTAAGTTTTTGTAATCGTATTTTGTTTTATATTCTTTTTCTAATATCCCTTTTGTTTCTATTTGAACGGTATCTTTTTCTAAGCAAGCTTGGCCGAAGGATATTATTAAGTCATAGTTGTTTTTTTTTATTTCTTTTTCTAATTGTTTTACACTAGTTATGTAACTATTTTTTAGATATAGTTTATTATTACTATTTATTTTATCTAGTAATAGTTTAGATGAGTTTTCTTTTCCATTAAAAGCTGTAAATAATATTTTCATTTTTATTTTACATCCTCTAGTTTTACGCTTACTAGTTTACTTACTCCACTTTCTTGCATCGTTATACCATATAGTAAGTCTACGTATTCCATTGTTTTCTTTTTATGCGTGATTACAAGTAATTGTGTTTTTCCTTTGTATGCATTTATGTATTTTCCAAATTTGTCTACGTTTACTTCATCTAAGGCACTTTCTACTTCGTCTAATATTACAAATGGTACATTTTTTAGGTTCATTACCGCGAATAGTAAGCTTATTGCAGTTAGAGTCATTTCTCCTCCTGATAATAAACTAATACTTCCAGGTTTTTTACCAGCAGGATTTGCAATTATTTCTATTCCAGTTTGTAATATGTTCGTTGGGTCAGTCATTTCTAAGTGTGCTTCTCCACCACCGAATAGTTCTTTAAATACTCTGCCAAATTCTTGATTTACTTTTTTGAATGTTGTTGCAAATTTATCAATCATTACGTCATCCATCTCATTTATTATTCCTAAAAGATTTGTTTCACTTGTTTTTAAGTCTTCTTTTTGTTTGTTTAAGAATGTGTAGCGTTTGTTTACTCTTTCATATTCTTCAATAGATGCTAGGTTTACTTCTCCTAGAGATTTTATTTCTTTTTTTAGTTCGCTTATTATTATTCTCGCAGTTTCTATTTCTGTGTCTAATTCGTAGTTGTTTCTTGCTCTTTCAAAAGTCATGCTGTATTCTTCACTTAGTCTATTTAATAGTGAGTCTATTTGCATATTTAGTTTTGCTTCTTTTATGTTTAAGTTGTTTATTTTTTCTTTTGTGCTTTTGTTTTTAGATTCGTATTTTTTAATTACTTCTTCTTTTTCTTCTATTGTTTCTATTAAGTCTTTGCGCTTTTTTTCAAAAGATGTCATTTTGTTTTCTAGTTCAGATTTGTTTTTTTCAGTTTCATAGTATTTGTTTAGTATTGATGTTATTTGATTGTTTGATTCGTCGTCTTCTATAGATAAGTCTTTTATTTCGTCCTTTATTTTGTTTATTTCTATTTCTAGGTTTTCTAGGTTTTTAGTGTAGTTGTCGTTTGTTTCTTTTAGTTTTAGAAGTTCTAGGTTTGTGTTGTATATTTTTGTTTTTATGTTTTCTAGGCTTGTGTTTAGTTCTTCTAAATTATTTGTTTTTATGCTTATTTCTTTTTCTAGTATTTTAATATTGTTATTTATGTTATCTAATTCTATTTTTTCATTTAAAACACTTGTGTTAGTTTTTAGGCTTCCTCCTGTTAGTGATCCTCCTACGTTTATTACTTCTCCATCTAGTGATACTACTCTGTATTTTGAGTTTATTTTTTTACTTATGTTTAGTGCTGCGTCTACGTTGGTTACAATTATTATGTTTCCAAGTTGGTTTGTGATTATGTTTTCATATGTTTTGTCATAGTTTATTAGTGTGTTAGCTATTCCTATGAATCCGTCCATATTTCTTATAGTGTTTAATGTTTCATAGTCTATCATTCTTCCTTTTATTAGGTTAAGAGGATAGAATGTTACTCTTCCTTTGTTGTTTCTTTTTAAGTAATTGATTGCTTCTTTTGCATCGTTATCTGTTTTTGTTACTACATAATTAACCGAGGAAGCTAAGGCAACGTCTATTGCATTCATGTATTCAGTAGGTACTTTTATTAGGTTTCCTATTATGTCGATTATTCCGTTTAGACTTGGATTATTTAGTATGCTTTTTACTCCTACTGGTACTTTAGACATGTTTTCTATGTTGTATGTTATTATTTCTTTTTTAGATGTTAGTTCATACTGTTTTCTTGTTCTCATATTTATTTCGTTATTTAGTTTTGTGCTTTTTTCTGTTAATTCTTTTAAATTTTGGTTTAGTTCGTTTAGTTTATTCGATATTTTGTCTTCTTCTTCTTTTGATATTTTTGTTTTAGATTCTAAAGCACTTTGTTCGTTTCTTAGCTCTAGTTCTTTTTCTTTTAGGTTATTTAAGTTTTGCTTTATTTCACTACTATTTTTATCGTATTTACTTCTTTCTTTTAGTAGTTCTTTTTCTGTATTTAAGCTATTTAGTAAGTTGTTCGTTTCTATTATTTCTTTTTGTGTGTTAGTTATTTCTATGTCTAGTTTTGTTCTTTCTATTTTTAAGTTTTCTAATTCTACTTTTAAGCTTGAATCTTCTGAACTTTCTTCTGCTAAGTTGTCGTTTAGTTCTTCATTTTCTTTTTTTACTAGTGTTAGTTCGTCGTTATATGTTGCTATGTCATAAGCGAGTAAGCCTATTTCTATGTTTTCTAGTTTTTGTTTGTTTTCTTTATATATGCGTGCTTTTTTTGCTTGTTCTTCTAGTGGTGTTACTTGTATTTCTAATTCTTTTATTATCACGTCTACTCTTTCTATGTTGTCATTAGTTTTTGCAAGTCTTCTTAGTGATTCTTCTTTTCTTTTTTTGTATTTTAGTACTTCTGCAGCTTCTTCTATTATTGCACGCCTGTCTTCAGGTTTTCCACCTATTATTTCACTTATTTTTCCTTGTGGAATTATGCTTAGGCTTTCTTTAGAGCTAAATGAGTCTATGAATAAGTCTGTTATGTCTTTTAGTCTTACTTTTTCTTTGTTTATGTAGTATTCGTTTTCTCCTGTTTTGTATACTATACGTTTTATTTCTATTTCTGTGTACTGCATAGGTAGTGTTTTGTCAGTGTTATCTAATACTAATGAGACACTTGCGCTTCTTGCTTTTTCGCGAGTAGATGATCCATTAAATATGACGTCTGTCATTCCAGCAGATCCTCTTAGGGTTTTTACTGATTGTTCTCCCATAACCCATTTTAGTGCATCAACTATGTTAGATTTACCACTTCCATTAGGGCCTACTATTCCTGTGAAGTTTCTGTTTAGTTCTAAGTTTACTTTGTCTGCAAAGCTTTTGAAACCGTTAATTTTTATTTCTTTTATATACATTTTTTCTACTCCTTAGCACATTTCTTTATGGCTTCTTTTGCTGCTTGTTGTTCTGCTTCTTTTTTGCTTCCACCTTTTCCTGTTCCATATATTATGTTGTCTATGATGACATTAACGATAAAGTATTTTTTGTGTGCAGGGCCACCTTCTTTTGTTAGTACGTATTCTACACTCTTTTTTTCTGTTTGTACTAGTTCTTGTAAGGTGCTTTTGTAATCCATTAAAAAGTCTACATTTTTCTCAATGTATGGTACTATTAAAGTATTAAAAAAATCTCTTACTTTGTCTAATCCTTCTTCTAGATATATCGCACCTATTACGGCTTCAAATACGTCTGCGATTACTGTTTTGTTCGCTTCTTTTATTCCATTTCCAACTTTAATGTATTTTTTTAAATCCAATTCTTTTGCATATTCATATATGGCATTTTATAATAAATAAATAATTATTTTTATTATAATTTATAATTATTTATATTTTTTATTTTTATATATGTAGTCACTAGATACTAATTCTAATACTGCGTCACCTAAGAATTCTAGTCTTTCATATGATATTTGGTTGTGTTCGTTAGCATAGCTTGTGTGTGTGAGTGCGATTTTTAGAAGTTCGCTGTTTTCCATGTTAATACCAAATTTTTTTAATGTTTCCACTTGTTTCACCTTCTCTTTACTTTTTAATTATAACAAAAAGGGTTAGTTTTTCAAAGTAATTATTTATTTTTATGTTTT
>CANORX010000048.1 GCA_947569225.1 uncultured Clostridia bacterium | reverse complement strand
GTCCTGTTGGTCCTGCTACTCCTTGTAGTCCTTGTGCTCCTGTTGGTCCTGTTGGCCCTGTTGCTCCGTTAGTTCCTGCTGGGCCTTGAACACCTTGGATTCCTTGTGGTCCTGTGGCTCCTGTATTTCCTGTTGCTCCCGTCGGTCCTTGGATTCCTTGAATCCCTTGAGGTCCTGTTGCGCCAGCTGGACCTTGTGGGCCTTGTAAACCTTGAATCCCTTGTTCACCTGTAGGACCTGTTGCTCCGTTAGTTCCTGCTGGGCCTTGAACCCCTTGGATTCCTTGTGCTCCTGTAGCTCCAGTTGCTCCTGTCGGACCTGTTGGGCCTTGAATCCCTTGAATTCCTTGTAATCCTGTTGCTCCTGTATTTCCAGTTGCTCCTGTCGGTCCTTGAATTCCTTGAATCCCTTGAGGTCCTTGTAATCCAGTTGGTCCTTGCGGTCCTTGGATTCCTTGTGCACCTGTACTACCTGTTGCGCCTCTAGGAATTGTAAAATTTAAAATTGCGTTTTCTGGTGTTCCAGTATTTGTAACAACTGCATTAGTTCCTGGTGCGCCTGTAACAGTATTTCCTATTGTAACAGTTACGGCTGAAGCACCTGTAGCTCCTGTAGGACCTGGTGTTCCAAAACAACAGCATCCGCATCCACCAGGATTATTTCTTTGAAATTCTTCTATTCTACATTGTGCTCTTTGATATGAATTATTCATTTTTCCTTCTCCTTTCATTTTATTTTATGAAATACTAAAATATTTGTATAATTAGAAAGCATAAAATATGTTTGATATAAGAAAAATTAAAGATTAGATATCTTTAATTTTTAACAAATTTCATTATTTCGTCATAATTTTTTAATGCATCAATTAATATGTCTATTTCTTCATAAGTATTATAGAAATATAAACTAATTCTTACAGTATCTGTAAATGACGATTCTTCTTTAAGCAATTTTACACAGTGTTTACCACTTCTAACACAAATGTTTTTAGTATTTAAATAAAGTCCTAAATCTCCTGAGGTAACACCATCAATATTTATAAGAACTATGCTTGCTTCACTATTTTTATTATAAATTTTAATATAAGGTATTTTTTCTAATTCTTTTATTAGATATTTTCTTAAATATTTTTCAGTTCTCAAAATATTATCCATTCCAATAGAATTTAAATAATTAATACTTTCACTAAAAGCAATAATACCACTGATATTTGGAGTACCTGCTTCAAATCTATATGGAACACTAACTAATTCTAAATTATCTTCTGTATAGCTTTCATTCATTCCCCCACCAAATTTAGTAGGCATCATTAATTTTAAAAGTTTTTCTTTAGCATATAAAACTCCTACACCTGTAGGCCCGCACATTTTGTGTGCTGAAAATGCTAAAAAGTCTACATCTAAATCTTGGACATCTATTTTCATATGAGGAACACTTTGTGCGCCGTCTACTACAACATAAATTCCATATTTATGTGCGAGTTTAATTATTTCTTTAATGTTTCTTTCATCTCCTACTACATTTGTTATTTGTGCTAAACTTATTACTTTAGTTTTTTTTGTAATACTTTTTTTTATGCTTTCTAAACTAAGTTTATTTTCTTCATCTAATTGTGCATATTTTATTTTTATTCCTTTTTCTAAACTTAATATTAGCCATGGTAATATATTAGATGCATGTTCACTTTTGGTAAGTATTATTTCGTCTTCACTTGTTAATTTGTTTTTAAAATAGCCATTTACTATCATATTTAAGGAATCTGTGGTGTTATTTGTAAATACTATTTCATTTTTGTTATTAGCATTTATAAATTTACTTACTAAATCTCTTGTTTTGTCTATTTCATCATCAACTTTAAAGCTAATATTATAATCTCCACGATGAGAATTAGCTGTATAATCTGTTAAGTATTCTATTTCTTTATTTATTACACATATAGGTTTAAATGTTGTAGCGGCATTATCAAAATATACTATATCTTTTTGCTTCATTAAGAAATCTTTATCTAAATTCATTTTTATCACCTACGTTATAATTTATGAAAATTTTATAATTTATGTATATGCGTTTTCTAGATAAAATACTTTTATTTTTTATTGCTTTCTTTTAAATATTTGATAAAATTTAAATAGGAGTTGATGTTTTTTGAAAGATTGTTTGTTTTGTAAAATAGTTAAGGGAGAAAGTCCTTCTTATACTATGTTTGAGGATGATATTGTTAAGGTAATGTTAGATGTGTTTCCAAATTCAGTAGGTCATACTTTAATTATTCCAAAAGTTCATTATTTAGATTTAGATGATATTCCATTAGATGTTATTACACGTATTATGGAAGTAGCTAAGCAAATAAAGTCCTTATTAGAGATAAAGTTAAATCCTAATAGTGTTGTTTTAATACAGAATAATGGAGATGAGCAAAAAATAAAGCATTTTCATTTACATTTATTACCTAAATATGAAGATAAGGTTAAGATGAGTGTTCAGGAGGTTTATGAATTATTATGCAGGAATTAGTAATTGGCGGTATTTATAAACATTTTAAAGGACATTTATACAGGCTGTTATTAGTTGGAAAAGATGCAGATAGCTTAAGTGAGAAAGTTATATATCAAAGTTTAGAAAATGATAAAGATATTTGGATAAGGGATAGGGAAGAGTTTTTATCATTAGTTGATAATATTAAATATCCAGAGGTTAAACAAAAGTATAGATTTGAACTTCAAGATAATTAATGATTGGGTTAATTAAAGATAAGCAAAAAAGTAGCCGTTTTGACTACTTTTTTATAATTAATTGCTATTACCAACCTATGAAAGCACCGAATATTATAGCTAATAAGATGAATAAAATTAGTATTACAAAGAAGCTATTTCCATATCCGTTATTTCCTCCACAGCAACATGGATTAGTTGGTTTTGGACAACAATTATTCATATATATTCCCCTCCTTTTATTAAATAAATGCACCTAGTATGATTACTAATAAAATAAATAATACTAAAGCAAATGCTGCGCCTGAAATTCTATTGTTTCCGCATCCACAATTCATTCGTCATTCCTCCTTTTTTATCTTTACATTCATATTATAAGCAAAAACATAAATTATGTGAGTGCTTATTATTGTATTTTTTTTTATTTTTTGCTATTATAGAGTCATTGGAGGTTAGATTATATGAAAAAAATATTGATAATTATTAGTTCATTACTTTTATTGTGCGGTTGTGCGACTTCTCATTTAGAAGATGGTAAAGAAAGTGTTGTTACTTTTGATAAAGATGGTATTAGCGCTCAGGAGTTATATGATGCTTTAAAGGCTAAATATGGAGCTGAGGAGTTAATTAGACTTATAGATACTAAACTTTTAGATATTAAGTATAAAGAAGACGAGAATGAAAAAAATTATGTTAGTCAAATGGTTGATTCAATGAAAAACGAGTATGGTGATAATTTTTCTTCTGTTATTAAAAGTAATTATAATGTTGATTCTGAGGACGAGCTTAAAGATATTATAAGACTTTCCTATAGAAGAAATTTATGGTTAGTAGATTATTCTGAAGGTCAAGTTAGTGATAAACAAATCGAGGATTATTATGAAAATTCATTAGTTGGAGATATTGAAGCTAGTCATATTTTAATAGAGGTTAAAGCAACTGATAGTATGTCTAGTGATGAGAAAAAGGAGCTTGAGAATGAAGCTTTAGAGAAAGCTAATGATATTATTAACAGATTAAATGATGGAGAGAAGTTTGAAGATTTAGCTAAAGAGTTTAGCGATGATGCTGCTAATAAAGATAATGGCGGAAAATTAGATAAGTTTAATGATAGAACTAATTTTGATGCTAATTTCTTAGAAGGCGCTATTAAGTTAGAAGTAGGAAAATATACTACTAGCCCTGTTAAGTCTCAGTATGGATATCATATTATTTATAAAGCTAGTCAAGAGGATAAACCTAAATTAAAGGATGTTGAAGAGTCTATTATTACTAAAGTTGCAAGTGATGTAAGAAAAAGTGATACTGGTTATTTAGCTAAAGCTCTTTTAGGTTTAAGAGAAGAGTTTGGTATGAAAGTTACTGATTCTGATTTAGAGAAAAAATATAATTCTTTATATGGACTTTAAGATGATTTATCATCTTTTTTTCTTACTTTAAATCTTTATTTTTATTAATAATTCTTTCTATGTCTTCTAAATTAAATCCTTTTTGATATAGACTATTTTTTATTTTGCTATTTAAGAATTCTTCTTTATATTTCTTTTTATATTTGTTATATATTTTTATGTATTCTTTTTCTAATGAGTCTTCATCACTTTTATTAATATTGGCTAGTAATTCTTCTATTAGTTCTTTTTGGTAACCTAAATTATATAAATCTATTTTAAGTTTGTTTTTTATCATGTAAAGAGATTTGTTATTCATTTGGTTTATACGTTTGTTTATTATTTTATTTAATTTTTCTTTCCATATTTCAAAATCTATTTTATTTAAATATTCATTTATTATATTTTCATCTAAACCTAATTCTATTAGCTCTTTTTTTATTATAAATGGTCCTTTTGATGTGAGTTTTACTTTATCATTTATATAGGCTTCTATATATTTTTGTTCATTTATGTAACCTTCTATTTTTAATTTATATATTACTTTATCAATTATATCTTCTTTAAATAGTTTTTTCATCAAGTATTCTTTTAATTCTTTTTCTGTTCTTAGTTTAGTTTCAATGTATGATAACCCTAGATTGTATACTTCATAGTATTTATTTTCTTCTAAGATTTTTTCTAAAAGTTTTAATGTAATGTTTTTTTCTAAGAGTAAATTATTTTTTATTATGACATCTTCATATATGATAAGTTCTGATGTATCAAATGTTATTTTATATCTACCTTTAGACATTTTTTTATATTTAAGTATTTTCATCTTCTTTACACCTCCTATTTGTATTTACTATATCATAGCTATAAAATTATGTCAAACATTTTTTTGTGTTTTTGTATAAAAAAAAGATTATTCTTTTATTTTGATTAATCCCTTTTCTAATTCTTCTAAGCTTCTTCCTATTTCTTTTTTAGATACATATGATTCGGGCTTCATCTGGTAATGTTCATTTATCATCATTTCTTTACTTCTTTCAGATATTACATGAACTAATTTATATTTAGAATCTACTACTGTAAGAAGTTTGTCAATAGATGGGTAAATCATCCTTTTCACTCTCCTTTATTTTAATATACTATGAGATAATTTGATTTACAAGTTTTTTGACATTTTTTGACAATATTTTACAACCCCTATTTTATAGCCTCTCTTAATCCTTTTAGTATTTCAACCATTGCCCATGTATCTTGTTTACAGTATTCTACTAGCGCTGCTTGTTTTCTTTCTCTTTCCATGTCAGTCATTTTTTTATAATTAGCATATTCTACTAATGCTTGTGTTCCGTTTTGTACTTCTAAATCTTTATAACTTAGATTAGTGAATAATGGTAAGGTTTTTTTGATAGAGAATGATCCACTTTGTAAGTTGTTGTAGTAATTCATTGTAGATGAGTCATAGTCACTAAATCCTAGATTTTTGTATAATTCTTTGTTGTTATCAATGATTTCTAATAAGTCTCTTCCGCTTTCTCTTATAGCCATTAATTCTTCTTTATATTCAGGAAATATAGCTGCTAATTCTTTTATTCTTCCTTTTTCAAATGTGACGTTTTGCGCTAGCATACAACCGCCTGTTTCTTTTATTGGTATTCTAGTTACTAATTCTTTTACTAATTCTAGTCTTTCGTCTTCGTTAGTTTTTGCTAAAAAAACATAGTTATCTAATTCTTTATCGCATACTCCAGGCTCTTTTTCAATATGTAAACTAAATTCGAATGGACTTTGGTAATATGGATGTTCTCCTTTAAATCTTGGTATAGGACATGGTAAAGTTTCAAAGTCCAAATGATATATAGGATAAGTTAGACTTTCAAGTCCTGCTTTGATTTTGGCTTTGTTTATGTATGTTTCATTTCTTTCATAACAGTCACGTTGTATTTTATGGTTTTCACTTGTCAACCATTCTTTTGGTATATCATCTAGTTTTAGGTATCCATCATTTATTAAATCATATTTATTATATTTTATGCCATCTGCTTTAAAACTTACAAATCTTTTGTAGTTAAAGCTTGCATTTTTTTCTGGTACGTCTTTGAAACATAATGGTTTGTATTTACATTCGGTGTTTTTCTTTAACGCACATTGTACACCTAATTTACATGGCGTTTCATCACTTTCAAATATGTATTTTTCTAAGTTTTTTCTTTCTATGTTTATTTTACTTTGATACATGCTAGTTATGTCATTTAATTCATAAAAGTCTATTATTGTATTTCCAAATTTGTCAGGTCTAAATACTCTTTTTCCGTTTTCCATATATCCATCATATTCGTATTCATCATTTAACGTAGCTAGGTAGTAATTGACATTTGTGTTTATGTTATTTTCTCTTAGGTATCCTTCTATTATGAATCTTTGAACTGATAAGTCATATATGTATTTTCCTTCGTCTGTGAACCTGTCTAATAGTTTTTCTACTTTACTCGCATAGTTTTTTGAAATGTTTGGATCTTTAGCTAAATGATAAAAGTTATCTATTTTTGTAAATAATGGAAATTTTTCTTTGTCGATACTATATTCTAATTTTTTATATTTTCTAGATGTTGTTGCTTTTACTTCTATAATGTTAATCTCATTATTAGATTCATTATATATGTCTACAAAGCATAGGTATTTTATTCCATTTTTGCTAAAGTCGAATGATTCTTGTCTGTATGTATCTAAGCTAAATATAGTGTTTCCTCCAAATATTCTTTCTACTTCTAATCCTGCATTAACTTCTACTTCTTTATAATATTCCATTAGGGCTTCTAGTTGTATGTCAATTTTAATGGTTTTATCTATATCTTCATCTTCACTTTCTTCAAACATTGTGCCTAGTATTTCTTTGTATTTATCTTTTTCTTCTTCTTTTATATATTCTTCTAAAGTCATGTCACTGTCTATTTTATCTTCGTGTATTTCTTCTAAAGCTCCATATCTTCTACATCTTGTGTAATTGATAAAATCAGTTTTTGTTATAGCCATATTGTTCTTCCTTTCCTTTATATGATATCATAATATG
>CANORX010000047.1 GCA_947569225.1 uncultured Clostridia bacterium | reverse complement strand
TGTGATTGTGAAATTTTTGTGATAACAATAAGTTTTTTATGTGATTTACATTTTTTCATAAATAATAAAAAACTCTGTAAATAATTAACTAATATTTTGCTAAAAAAAGTATTTTATGTTATCCTTATAATAGGTGAGACTTAAGTGAAAAATAAAAAGGGATTTACACTAACAGAATTATTAATAGTCATAGTTTTACTTGTATCTATCATAGGTACAACAATTTTTGGGGTTGAAGAAATATCAAAACAAGCAGAAAACAAAAGTCTAGACGAATTAATAAAAGACATAGAAAGAGCCACAGATATATACTTTAGTAACAATGAAGTTTACACAAAAGCTTTACTAAATGGAGAAATAGAAGAAAAATGTACAAGACTATATGTACTACAAAATGAAAACCTGATAGATATAGACTTAAAAAATCCCACAACAGGAGAAAGAATACCAGGAAACTTATGCATAAAATCAAAAGTTGAAAATAACATAATAGTACATAAATTTGAATTAAACCAATAAAACATAACTATAAAGTCAAAACACATTGACTTTTTAAATTTACTATTGACAAGTGTATAAAATACGCATATAATTAAAATATAAAGTAGGAGGTAAAAAATGATTAAAAGAATAGTATTAACAGGAGGACCATCAAGTGGAAAAACAACAGTATTAAGTACTATAAAAAAAGTTTATAGTAACCTAGGATACAAAGTAATACTTGTAGAAGAAACTGCAACAAGTCTAATAAACAATGAAGTAAGGCCATTTGGAGACAAAGCGGTCAATCTAATTGACTTTCAAGAATTAGTATTAACTTATCAATTAGAAAAAGAAAAACTATACGACAAGGCTATTGAAATGATGGGAGAAGGAAACTACATAATAGTATACGACAGAGGAACAATAGACAACAGTGCGTATGTAAACAAGGAAGAATTTGAAAAAGTACTAGCAAGAGTAAACAGAGTAACAAGTTTTGTTGAACTTATGAATAAATATGACTTAGTAATAAATCTAGTAGGACAAAGCACATTCTATACAACTGAAAACAACAGTGCTAGAAGTGAAACAGTAGACGAAGCGATAAAACTTGGAGAAACAACACTAAAAAGTTGGTTAGGACACCCTAAACTAAAAATAGTTTTGCCTAAAAAAGAAATGGAAGAAAAAACAAGAGAAGTATTAAACATAATAAATGAATGCTTAAAAGAAAATCTTGTAAAAAGACAAGAAAAATACTTAGTTGACCTAACTACATCAGACATAGAATACATACTTACAAATGGAAGAAAAGCAAGAATAACACAAGACTATCTAATGAGTCCACACAATATAGAAAAAAGAGTTAGAAAAATAGAACTAAATGGAAGCACAATACATTACCTAACAGTTTACAAAAAACAAGAAGATGGAACAAAAATCATAATAAGTGATAGCAAAGTAGATAAAAAAACATATGAAATCTTACTTGAATTTAAAGAAGAAAACACATTAACAATTAAAAAAACAAGAATATACTTTAATTACAGAGGAAAATACTTTTACTTAGACGTCTTTGATAACAATAGCGAGTTAGGAATACTAGAAATTAACATAAGTGAAAACGAAAACATAGAAACACCAGAATTTTTAACAATTTTAGAAAACGTAACTAATAACGAAAAATATTATAACAGAACAATAGCAACAGAAAATCCAAAACAATTAAAACTAATATAAACACTAAGAGCATTTCTAAAAAGAGATGTTCTTTTTTTAAAAGAAAAGTTGATTGACAAGCATACATTCATTTGATATCATATATATGCATAAAGAAATATAAAAAGTAAAAAATAATAAAGAAAAAACTTACTTGAAATAAAAAAATATAAGAGTTAAAATAAAGAACAACTCATTTGTGAAAACTAAGGAAGTGAAAAAATGGATAAAATAATAGTAAAAGGTGCAAGAGAAAACAACTTAAAAAACATTGACATAGAAATACCAAAAAACAAATTAGTAGTAATGACAGGAGTTAGTGGTTCAGGAAAAAGTAGTTTAGCATTTGACACAATATATGCAGAAGGACAAAGAAGATACGTAGAGTCCCTTAGTGCATATGCACGTCAATTTTTAGGTGGGTCAGAAAAACCAGATGTAGACTCAATAGACGGATTAAGTCCAAGCATATCAATTGACCAAAAAACAACAAATAAAAACCCTAGAAGTACAGTAGGAACAGTAACAGAAATATATGATTACTTAAGACTACTATATGCAAGAATAGGTGTGCCTTACTGTCCAAAACATAAACACCCAATAAAAAATGGATCCATAGAAGAAATGGTAAACAAAATTATGGAATACCAAGAAGGAACAAAAATAGAAATATTATCTCCAATAGTAAGAGGAGAAAAAGGAACACATAAAGAAACATTAGACAACCTAAGAAAAGACGGATTTTCTAGAGTAAGAGTAGACGGAGAAGTAAAAAACTTAAGTGAAGAAATAGAATTAGAAAAAAACATTAAAAACAACATAGAAGTAATAGTTGATAGAATAGTCATAAACGAAAAATCAAGAAGCAGAATATTTGAAGCAATAGAACTATCATGTAAACTTGCAGAAGGAAGAGTAATCATAAATATAATAGGTGATAAAGAAATATTAATGAGTGAATCATTCGCGTGCCCAGATTGTGACTACTCGATAAGCGAACTAGAACCACGTATGTTTTCATTCAATAGCCCTTATGGAGCATGCCCTACATGTAAAGGTTTGGGCGTAAAAATGAGCATAGACGTAGACTTGCTAATCCCTGATAAAACAAAAAGTATCATGGAAGGAGCAGTTGCCTCTTTTCAAAGCGGAGAAACTATCAACATAGCGTACAAAAAACTATCTTATGTAGCAGAGCACTATAACATAGACTTAAACAAACCAATAAAAGACTATACAAAATTTGAATTTAACACAATATTTTATGGCTCAAAAGACAAATTAGATTTAAGTGTTGAAACTAGAACAGGAAGCATAATAAAAAGTTATGACTACTTTGAAGGCAGAATAACAAACTTAGAAAGAAGATACATGGAAACAACGAGTCCGTCAGTAAGAGAGTGGATAGAAAACTACATGACAGAATTACCTTGTGACACATGTAAAGGTGCTAGATTATCTGAACCAATCTTAAACGTACTAATAAACAAAAAAAACATAAAAGAAATAACAGACATGAGTATAAGAGACTTAATACCATTCTTTACAAAACTAAAACTAACAAAAGAAGAACAAGAAATATCATTTCTTATATTAAAAGAAATAAAAGAAAGACTAAACTTTTTACATAATGTTGGATTAGACTATCTAACCCTAAGTAGAAATGCAAGTTCTCTATCAGGAGGAGAATCACAAAGAATAAGACTAGCTACACAAATAGGAAGTAAACTATCAGGAATACTTTACGTACTAGACGAACCTTCTATAGGATTACACCAAAGAGATAATGACAAACTAATAAACTCATTAAAAGAAATGAGAGACTTAGGAAACACATTAATAGTAGTAGAACATGACACAGACACGATGCTAGCAAGTGACTACATAATAGACATAGGGCCAGTTGCCGGAGAACATGGTGGATATGTAGTTGCAAAAGGAACTCCAAAAGAAATAATGAAAGACAAAAATAGCTTGACAGGGAAATATCTAAGTGGAGAACTTAAAATAGATGTACCTGACAAAAGAAGAAAAGGAAATGGAACATTTATAGAAATAAAAGGCGCAAGTGAAAATAACTTAAAAAATGTAAATGTAAAATTTCCAAGAGGAACATTCACATGTGTAACAGGAGTATCAGGTTCAGGAAAAAGTAGCTTAGTAAATGAAATACTATACAAAAAACTATCTAGTACAATATATAAATCAAAAGACAAACCTGGAAAATTTAAGACAATAAAAGGAATAGAAGACATAGATAAAGTAGTATACATAAGCCAAGATCCGATAGGAAGAACACCGAGAAGTAACCCTGCAACATATGTTGGATTATTCGATTTAATAAGAGATGTATTCACTGAAACAAAAGAAGCTAAAATGAGAGGATATACAAAAAGTAGATTTTCATTTAACGTAAAAGGTGGAAGATGTGAAGCATGTAATGGAGATGGAGTAAAGAAAATAGAAATGCACTTCCTACCAGATGTTTATGTTCCTTGCGATGTATGTCATGGAAAAAGATATAATAATGAAACACTGAACATAAAATTTAAAGGATTAAGCATAGCAGATGTATTAAACCTAAGAGTAGATGAAGCTATGGAAATATTTGAAAACGTTCCGAAAGTAAAACACATACTTGACACAATGCATGACGTCGGACTTGGATATGTTAAATTAGGACAAAATGCAGTAACTCTATCAGGAGGAGAAGCAGGACGCGTAAAACTAGCAAAAGAATTACAAAAAAAACCTACAGGAAAAAGTGTCTACATATTAGATGAACCATCAACTGGTTTACATACAGATGACATAAAAAAACTATTAGAAATATTACAATGAATAGTAAACAATGGAGACACAGTAATAGTAATAGAACATAACTTAGACATAATAAAAGTAGCAGACCATCTAATAGACTTAGGACCTGAAGGTGGAGACTTAGGTGGGTCGATAGTAGCAACTGGAACTCCAGAAGAAATTGCAAAAAACAAAGACAGTTTTACAGGAAAATATCTAAAAAATGTTCTATAAAAAAATACATAATTAGAGGGTCAGTACTCTAATTTTTTTGTACTATAAATTTTCTAATATTAAAATAGTGTTGCTAACTTAATGTAAAATAACAAATTTTTTAAATATACCAACCGAGAAACTTCATGCATAAACTAAAAACAAATAATATTAAAAACATGTAAATAGTTACTAAATTTAACCACTCTTATCATTGTCAATCTAATAAATAATATGATACAATTATAATAGAAAAGAGGTATCTAAAAAATGGAAAAAGAAATAATAAATAACTCTGAACAAGAAGACAAATTTACAACCAAAGATAAAATAATAGGATTAATACTTGTACTAATAATACTCTTAGAAATAATAGTACTTGTTATAACTATAAAAAAAGACAAATCAATCAATTACTTTGAAGTAAAAGGCGTAGCAAAAACATATGCCTTAAAATCAAACTTACAAGAAAGCTTTCCTATAAAATTAGAATGTAAAGAAAAACAAGAAATAGAAATATTATTAGAAAAAGGAATAATAGAAAGTGAAGAAAAAAAATTAGACAAAATAAATGAAAACAATTATAGAATAACATGTGAAAAAGATGAAATAATTTATTGGATACCAAATGAAGAAATATCTGAAGACGAAACAATAAATATAAAATTTAAATCAAATAAAGAAAAATATAAAGAACAAGAAATGAAAATAAAAAAACAAGAAGGAGAATACAGAGTAATAAAATAAATATAAACTAAAAGTAAAATAAGACTTTTTTCGTTTTATATTTTAAATATTTATTATATAATAATACTAGGGTGATTAATAAGTGAGCAAAATATATATAAATAGAAAAGAAGTAAAAGGGTATAATAAAAAAGATGAAGCTATAACTATGTTACTAGAACTATTAGTAAGTGCAGTAACCCTAATGCTAGCCTCAGCTATATTTAAAGGATTTTATGTAGAAAACATAATATATGCATTACTAACAGCATTACTAATAAGTGTACTAAACACAACAATAAAACCTTTTTTAATAGCTATAACATTACCAATAACCCTACTAACGTGGGGAATATTTTATCCAATAATAAACGTAATAATAATGAAACTAGCAAGCATACTAATGGGAGATGCATTTAGAATAGAAGGTTGGATATTACCTTTCTTCATAGCGATATTCATAAGTGTAGTAACACCCATGCTACGCAAAATATTTATAAATCCATTCATAGAGGGGAGATAACATGAATCCAATAGCATTTGAAATATTTGGAGTCGGAATAAAATGGTATAGCATATTTATATTATCAGGAATAATAATCGCATGGATATTCATACAAAGTGATGCGAAAAAATTCAACATAACAAAAGACTTTATAACTAATCTAATATTCTGGGCAATAATATTTGGAATAATTGGAGCAAGACTATACTATGTCATCTTTAACTGGGGATATTACAGTGAACACCTAAACGAAATATGGCACATATGGGAAGGTGGACTTGCAATACATGGTGGACTAATAGTAGGATGTTTAGTAATAATAATATATTGTAAAAAATATCACACATCCATCCTAAGAATACTTGACATATCTGCTCCATACATCTTACTAGCACAAGCAATAGGAAGATGGGGTAACTTCTTTAACAGAGAAGCATATGGAATAGCAACGACATATGAACACCTAAAATCAATAAAAATAGTACCTGAATTCATAATATATGGAATGAACATAAATGGAGTATATTACACACCTACATTCTATTACGAATCTATCTGGTGTATAATAGGATTTATAATAATACTAGCAATAAGAAAATTCAAATACCTGCGACTTGGACAACAAATTGGAGCCTACCTTATGTGGTATTCACTAGGAAGATTCTTTATAGAAAGCCTAAGAACAGACAGTCTAATGATAGGATACTTTAAAGTCGCACAAATAATAAGCATAATACTATTCATATTTGGATTGGTATTAATACTATTACAGATAAGAAAACCAAAACTAGAAATGTTATACAATAACAACGAAGACATTGAAATAGTAAAATTTTAGGAGGTATAAAAAATGTATGATTGTATCATAGTTGGAATGGGTCCAGGAGGAATGAGTGCAGGAATATATGCAAAAAGAAGTGGACTAAACACATTACTATTAGAAAAAAACGCACCTGGAGGACTAATAAATACAACAAACCTAGTAGATAACTACTTAGGATTTGATAACATAACAGGTCCTGACTTATCCTTTAAAATGTTTGAACACGTAAAAAACAATGGAGTAGAATATAAAATAGAAGAAGTAACAAAAATAAAAAAAGAAAAAGACACATTTAAAATTGAAACTAACAAAAACATATATGAAGCAAAAACAATAATACTAGCAGGAGGAAGACAACCAAAAAAAATGCCATTAGAAGAAAACCTAAAAAAGCTAAGCATAAGCAGATGCTCTATATGTGATGCTCCATTATACAAAGAAAAAGAAGTAGTAGTAATAGGCGGAGGAAATTCGGCTTTTGAAGAAGGAATATATCTAAGTGACTTTGCAAGTACACTAACAATAATAGCAAGAAGCCAAATTAAAGCAGATGAAGAACTAATTAACGAAGCTAAAAAAATATAAATAATTAGAATACTAGAAAATGTTTGAATGATTAAGGTATAAGTTGAGCTGGGGCGG
>CANORX010000046.1 GCA_947569225.1 uncultured Clostridia bacterium | reverse complement strand
TACTTTATAGTATTTTTGTAAAAATATTTTTACTTTATGTATTAATGTGCTATAATTTAAATATAATAGAAAAGGATGTGTATATAAATGAAACAAAGGATTATAAGTGCAATTATAGCTTTATTAATATGTGTACCAATAATTCTTTATGGAGGGTTACCTTATTATATAGGGGCTGCTCTTATAGGATTAATTGGTTTTATTGAAATTTTGAATCTTAAAGAAAGAAAGAAGAAGATACCATATTTGATGAAAGTTTTTAGTATATTGTCTTTTATTATAATTATGATGGGGAATTTAAATGTTTTTGATTCGCTCTATATAATGGATTATGAGAGAATAGCTTTTGTTATTTTTATATTATTAATACCTATTATTTTTTATAATGAAAGTAAGAAATATGATATTAATGATGCTTTATTTTTGCTTGGTAGTGTGTTTTTCTTAGGAGTTAGCTTTAATCAATTGATAAGTGTTAGAATAACAAGCTTAGATTATTTTCTTTTCTTGCTGTCTATAACTATTTTTACTGATACATTTGCTTATGTTGTAGGCATGCTTGTTGGACGACATAAAATGTGTCCATCAGTTAGTCCTAAAAAGAGTTGGGAAGGTTTTGTAGGAGGACTAATTTTTAGTACATTTATTAGTTCAATGTTATTTATAACAATATTTGATTATAGTGATAATATTTTTATGCTAATATTTTTAGTGGGAGTTCTTAGTATAGTAGGACAATTAGGTGATTTAGTTTTTAGCGCGATTAAAAGAAATTATAATATAAAAGATTTTGGTAATATAATGCCTGGACATGGTGGGATATTAGATAGGTTAGATAGTATTATTTTTGTAATATTGGCTTTTAGTTTTGTGTTAAGATATTTATAAGGAGGAAATGATGGGTACAATTTTAAATTTTCTTTTAACATTAATAATATTAGTTTTAGTATTTAGTATAATAGTTTTTATACATGAGTTTGGACATTTTTTGGCAGCCAAGAAGCAAGGTGTACATGTGAGTGAGTTTGCTATAGGTATGGGACCAAAACTCTTTAGTTTTAAGAGGAAAAATGATGAAACTTTGTACAGTTTAAGGTTATTACCGCTTGGGGGATTTAATGCTATTGCGTATGATAAAGAAAGTAGTCCAGATTTAAGAGATGATCAGGTATTAGAAAATAAAGGTTTTTTTGGAAGATTTGCTGTATTAATTATGGGGATAATATTTAATTTCGTATTAGCTATTTTGTTTTTATTTATAAATGGTCTTATTTATGGTAGTCCTTTAACAGATCCTTATATAGGTGAGGTAGTTAGTAATACTCCTGCTAGTATCGCAGGTTTAGAAAGTGGAGATAAGATATTAAGAGTTAATGATAAAGTAGTTAAAAGTTGGGATGATATAATATTGGAAACTCATTTTGTTAAGGAAGAACAAAGTTTTACGTTTTTAATAGAAAGAGATGGTAAAGAGAAAAGTATTTCTATAACTCCTCAATATAAGGAAAATGATAATGGAGATAGAGTGCCAAGTTTTGGATTTACTTCTAGTACGAAAAAAGAAAAAGGTATTTTACCTGCTTTGAAATATGGTTTTGTTGGTACTTTTAAGACTACTACTAATGTATTTAATGTGTTAGGTAAATTGGTTACAGGAAAACTTGGTGTAGATAATTTGAGTGGGCCAATAGGAGTTTTTACTGTAATAGATGGCGCTAAGGAAACTGGCCTTGAAAATATAATTTATTTGATAGCATATTTAAGTATAAATGTTGCAATTATTAATTTAGTACCTGTACCTGTTTTTGATGGGGGAAGGATTTTACTATTATGTTTAGAAAAAATAAAAGGTAGCAAGTTAAATCCTAAAATAGAAGTTATTTTAAATAATGTTGGAGCTTTACTTTTGATTTTATTAATGTTATATGTAACACTAAATGATATATTTAAATTATTTTAAGCACTGTAAAAAAGGTGCTTTTTTTAACGGCTATTTTACATTTGTTATTTAGGATTTTACGTGTTTTTTGTATAGTTATTTTTCTTATAAAAAAATTTAAAAAAAAATTAAAATTAGTTCGACAAATTTCGACCTTAGTTTTAAAGGGTTTGTTCTTTTTATTATACTGACACGAACAAAATTTATCGTTGAAAATAAGGATTTTGATGTATTATAATTTAATTATAGTAAGAGGAGTAATGATATGAATAGTTTTAGTAAAAATAAAGAAGTAGTAAGTGTTTGTAAGAATTATTATACTATTGTAAATTATGAAATATATGAGGGAGATGAAGTGACTTCTAATATAATTAAGTTGTATACTGATTTTATATTTGGACTTGATATTATTACTAAGCGTGAGAAAGATAAGCTAGCTTTAATTGATAGAATTATGTTAAAGTTTATTACTGATAAAAGATTTAAAAAGGAAATGTGTGATTATTTAGGTAATCTAAAAGTTTCAAAAGGTGTTACTGATTTGGTTCAATATGTTATGAATAAAATGATAGTGTTTTTTGAAGATTATAAAGATATGGTTACAAGAAATATTTATGTTCCAAGATGGATTTAGCTACATTTATTTTGTAGTTTTTTTTCTTATATTAAAAGTATTTATTTAAATACAATGTGTTGACTTTGGGAACTTTTTATGGTACAATTGTATCAGTTAAAGGATGTGAAAAGTATGTCTATAGTAATTAATGGTGAAATATATCTTGATTATTCACATTATTTAAGGAAAAACTACTGGGACATTTATTTGAGTGCAATGGAGAAAAAAGTTCTTCAAGCCATGAGAGAAGAATTAGTTGGGCAACCTACTGAGGAGTATAATTTAAGTAAAGAGGAACAAAAAGAAGCTTTAAGACTCAATAGGGGTAAAACTAGTATGTTATTTAAAGGGGGAAATTAGTAATGAATGAAGCATACTTACAATTTATATGGGATAGGTATGGAGAAGCATATTTAAGTGGTAGAGAAAAATTAGAGTTAATGGAAAGAGATGGTGTTAATGTGTTAGATTCAGCTAGTTTAAAAGATAAATATAGATTAACATTTATGGAACAAGCTGCATTAAATATGCCAAGAGAATTGTTTGAACAGATAGAAGAAGCTAGAAAAACTTTATAGTATAGAAGCAAAGATGACTTCATTAGAAATAGTGGAGTTTTTTTTTATATATGATATAATATTTTATAGGTGATTAGTTTGAAAGAAGAAATAAGTAAGTTTATTAAGCCAGTATTTGAAGAGTTAAATTTATTAGATTATTTAAAAGTATCTTTTAGTGATAAAGCAGATTTTCAAATAAATAGTGTATTTCAAATAGCTAAGGAAAGGCATGTGAATCCTAGTCAAATTGGTGAAGAGATAGTAAGTAAAATTAATTCATTAGATAATTTTAATGATTATTTTGAGTCTGTTCAGTTTGTGAATCCAGGATTTATAAATATTTTTTTGAGTAATGTATTTATAAATAAATGTTTGAATGATTTTAAAAATGGTAACTTTAATAAAGCGGAGAAATCTGAAATATATTTTATAGATTATGGTGGACCTAATATTGCTAAACCTCTTCATATAGGTCATCTTAGGCCGGCAATAATAGGTGAGAGTTTAAAGAGGATATTAATTTTTAAAGGTTATAAAGTTGTTTCAGATGTGCATCTGGGGGATTTTGGCCTTCAAATAGGGCAAGTTATTTATGGTATATTAGAGGATAAAAAAGAGATAGGTGATATAGATATAGAATATTTAAACTATATTTATCCGAAGATGAGTGGGCTTTGTAAAGAAAATGAAGAGGTATATAATAAATGTAAAAAGATAACATATGATTTTCAACATGGTATGTATAAAGAATATTATGATAAAATAAAGGAAGTTAGTCTTAAAGATATTAGAAGAATTTATGATTTTTTAGGAGTGGATTTTGATTTTTGGTTGGGAGAGTCTGATAGTGAAAAAGATATACCTTTGTTAATGAGTATTCTTGAAAATAAAAAAATATTAGAGGAAGATGCTGGCGCTAAGGTTGTTCAAGTGAAAAAAGAGACTGATAAAAAAGAGATGCCACCTTGTATGATTTTAAGTAGCGATGGAACTTATATGTATGCTACAAGTGATCTTGCAACAATATTAAGTAGAGCAAAAAACTTTAATCCAAATTATATTTTGTATGTAACAGATGCAAGACAAAGTCTTCATTTTGAACAAGTGTTTAGAGTAGCAGAAATGAGTGATATAAAGGGAAGAGCTAATTTAGAACATATACCATTTGGAACAATAAATGGTTCAGATGGGCGTCCTTTTAAAACTAGAAGTGGGGAAGTATTAAAATTAGATGAATTAATTAAAGATACTAGAGAGTGTTTTATAAGTAAACGTGAAGAAAATAAAAGTATGAGTGAGGAAGATATAAATAAGCAAGTAAATGCTATTATTAAGTTTGCAGATTTACAGAATAATAGAGAGAAAAGTTATAATTTTGATATAGCTAAGTTTAGTGAAGTAAGTGGTAAGACTGGACCTTATATTTTGTATAGTGCACTTCGTATAAGAAAGATTTTAGAAAATAATAAGATTACTAATGATATAATAAGTGATAATATTTATAATGAGATAGACAGAAATTTAAGACTAAAGATACTTGAAATGAATAAGTATATTGATGCATCTGTAGAAGAAAGATTGCCTTCTTATGTTGCTGAATATGTTTTTGATTTATGTAATATGTTAAATTCGTTTTATCAAAATATAAATATTAGTAAGTTAGATGATGAAAATGTTAAAAATGACTATTTAAATGTATTAACTGTGGCTTATAAAATAATTAAAGAATGTTTAAATATGTTAATAATAGAAATACCTAGTCAAATGTAATTTTATTCTTCTTATATAGAGAGAAATATAATAAATAAAAATACCAAGTTATATTATGCTTGGTATTTACTTTTTATATAATAGCTTTTTTGTGTGCATTTTTAATTTTTGAGCTTCTATTTTATAATATTCGTCTATTGGTGCTTGAGAATTTAATATAAACCAAAACAGTTCATTCCAATCTTGATATAGTGCATAATCAAATTCTTCAATTCTATTTAAGTCTCTATGAGCATTTTTTGTAAGTAACGCACCATTTTCTATTGAAATTTTACCGCCTTCTTTTTATGGTTTTATGTGATGATAAGTTAGAAATTTTTTCTTGATAATTATATAAATCATCCACTCTGTGGAAGTAGGTCTATATATTTCTATCATTTTTTTTAAAATTATTTGTTTTTCATTTATGTAAATTCTTCCCATAGTTATTAAATCTCCTAATTAAATATTATATTTTAGTGGCGTTCCCGATAGGATTTGAACCTACGACCTACCCCTTAGGAGGGGGTTGCTCTTCCAGCTGAGCTACGGGAACATGTAATACATATAAATTATAACATTAAATTAATTAATTGTGTATATAAATTTAATTATTTATGTTAAAAAACTAAAAACTATGCTTTTCCCTTATTTTATGGGACTTTCCAAAATTCTAGGTACTATTTTAGGTACTAATATTTTATAAATTATCTAGTAAATCAACAATTTCATTTTGAACACTAGGGAATAAGTGCATATAAACTTCTTGCATTACTCGTAAGCTGTGACCCATTCTTTGGGACATCATCAAGAAGAATTTTGTTGAATCCGTTTCCCCTGATTTTAAATATTCATTTATACATACGCTAACGTGTGAATGTCTAAACTCGTGTATGGTTATCATTTCCTTTTCCATATCAGCTAGTTTAAAATATATCTTTCTATGTTTTTGAACTTGATAATCGGATAGGACTTCACCATTACCGAATACAAACCAATCTTCACTAAAGTCACCATATTGTTTAACAAACTCTTTATACTTTAGTAATTCTTCTCTTAACTTTTTAGACATTGTTATTTCTCTATTTAGACAATTCTTAGTAGCTGTTATTTTATATTTACCTGTCTTAGTGTTAAATGAGATAGTTTTGTTTACGCTAATCTTTTTAGTATCAAAGTTTATATCTTTCCAAGTAAGAGCTAACATTTCACCTTTTCTCATTCCTGTAAAGTATAATGTTAGAAAGAAACAATGCCATAGTTCATCTTTAATAACATTTATAAACTTACAATATTGTTCATAAATAATATATCTTAATTTTTTACTTGTTTCAACAACTTCATCATTTCTCTTTTTGAAGCGTCCTGATAATTCAACAGGATTATAATTTAACTCATACTTTCTATTAGCAAAACTAAATATTTCTTTAAACACAACATAGTATTGATTACAAGAATCTACTGACAATCCTTTATCTAAAAGCTTATTTTTCCAATTCTCAATATCCATTACGGATATTTCATCTATAAATTTATTCTTAAAATATGGTTTTATATGATTCTCATAATTTGATTTATATGTTAAGACAGTAGATTCTCTTAATCGTTTAAAAGCGTCTTCAAAATAGTCATCAGCTACAACATCAAACCTTTTTTTTACTGGAGCGTCACGATTAAGTAAAAATACTCTTTCTTCGGCTTTGGCTTCCTTTTCTAGTAAATACCTTTTAGAAGTGTAGGGTACTAATTTTCCCTCGGTATTATGATAGTAAACTTTGAAACGCCATTGTCGACCATCTTTAGTCTTTTCTTTATCTTTAAATACGGACATTTTAGCACTTCCTTTATTGTTATTTTCCTTAAAGAGTGCTATAATGTAATAGAAGACCTAATTACAATTATAGCCTCGGTTATTTTTGTTTAAGATTGCTAGTCTTATGGGTTTTCATTAAACGCTTGGAGTTGCACCTCTAGGCGTTCTTTTTTTATTTTACTTCCCAAACTTTACCACAAGTTTGACATACAGCTTTTTTATGTTCAACATTTATAGTTTTATATTTTTTACCAATACCAAACACTTTAAATATTAAAGCTGGTAAAGTAAAGAATAGCCACTTGAATAATGATATTATCCAACCAATAGTTATCCAATATAATATTCCGTGATGTTTTCTCACCATCTTTACTTCATTTACTACTTGAATGGAAACATTATCACTTCCACACTTAGGACATTTAATCATTTTTACACTTCCTTTCATATTTATTTAAAATACCTGAACTAGCGTATTTTTTGCTTGAATTGTATTTTTTATTATAAATTTTGTTAATTTTTACCATTTAACATCTAAAATCGACCATTTAAGGTAAATACACACATTATATTTCCAATAATTGGTATAATAGAATGTTTAAATTTATAATAGAGCCCCGAGAGGGGGAATAGCGGATAATGGACTTAAAATTATTGCTAAATATTCATGTCACCAAAATCCATCAAATTAAGCGGTTGTACCAAAAGTAACATTGTTTATGGAAATAATAATAAGTATGAC
>CANORX010000045.1 GCA_947569225.1 uncultured Clostridia bacterium | reverse complement strand
GCTTTTTTGATTATAATCTTATTAGGGTTTACGCAACTCATATTTGTTCCTTTGAACTGTATTAGTTGCCCTGGAATATAAGTATATTCGGTATTTTTAATCCCTATTGTTGATTCTAGCTTATCTTTAAAATTGTTTGAAATTTTCATTTTTTTGCTACATATTTTCATTTCTTCATTCCTCCTCTAATATATAGCAAAACCTCATTGACTATCGCCAATGAGGTTATTTATGTAATCGAACATCCCCTTATTTCTCGGGGAGTTCGAGTGAGTTCTTATGGTGTGAGTGAAGAGACTTGAACTCTCACGACTTATAGTCATACGCCCCTCAAGCGTACGTGTCTACCATTCCACCACACTCACAATTAAAGGAACTTTATTGTTCCTTAGTTTTCATTGATGTGAATATTTTTTTCCATAGTTTATCTCCACTATAGTTTAATATTCCAACCTTATAAATTCTTAAACCATATTTTAAAAGTATAAAAATTATAACTAGTAATAAGCCTATTGCAATTAATACTTCTATTATTCCTATTTGTCCTAATAAAAGAAGTACAGGTGATATTATGCAAGATAAAAATGGTATACATGAAAGTATTATTATAAATATACTTTTTTCATAAGTAGAAGCCATTATTGCAACAAAGTAACCTATCATTATTAAGAACATCAATGGTGTTTGTAATTGTTGATAGTCTTCCGCGCTTGTAGTCATTGAAGCTAATATTCCTGCAAGTAGAGAATATGCTATAAAGCTTAGTAATAACAATATTATAACCCATGGGATTGATTTTAATATGTCTGTTAACATTCCACTTTCTACAAATGTTGTTAGTAATCCTGATACATTTTCTCCAAAACTTTCAACTAAACCATTTCCTGTTATGAGAGTTCTTGTGAATAATCCTACTCCTAGATATAATATAAATAATATAGATTGTAATATTCCATATACATTAGCAGTTATCATTTTAGAAACAAAATGTATTCTAGGAGATACACTAGTTATTATTATTTCCATGCTTTTTGAAGTTTTTTCTTCATTTATTTCTGCTCCTATCATTTGTGTTATCATTAATAATAGAAAGAAGAATGGCATGATAAACATAGGTATTAATAAATTGCTTAAGTAACTCATTAATTCATAATTTTCATCTAGTTCATCACTAAGATATGTTCTTGATATTTCCATAGGTGCGTTTATATTAGCTAATGTGTTTATGTCAATGTCACTTTCGTCTAACGCTATGGCAGATTTTACTTGATTTAGGGCATTTGTTAGTAGTTGTACTGTTATAGAGTCTACATATTCAAATGATGTTAAATCTGCAGTTTTTGTTTCATCTTTTATAGTTAAAATTATGTCATTAGATTTTTCTTCCATCATTTCAGATTTTAATGTTTCATAATCTTTTTCGGAATTTTTTATTTCTACATCTTTACTTCCCATGACTGAGGTTGTCTTTCTATAAACTTCTTTAAAATTATCATAATATTTTCCTGATTCATCTATTACATATATTGTTACTGGGTCGTTAAAGTCTCCTCCAAACATTTCTATTACGGAATCAATGTTTATTACTAGTGGTATTGCTATTAATAGTATTAGATTAATTATTTTAAATGTTTTTGTATTTATTTTTTTTCTAAGTCCATCTTTTATTAAAAGTTTAAGTTTATTTTTCATATGACTCACCTACCTTTTCTATAAATATTTCATTTAGTGTAGGTTCTTCTACAACAAATTTTGTTAATTTTTTTATTTTTGTTATGTATTTGAAAACATTTTCTACTATGTCATTATTTTCTATTTGAACTGTATATGTTCCTTTATTTTCAGATACATTTATTACGCCTTCTATTTTCTTTAAATCGTTTATGTCTACTAATCCTTCTATTATTATGTTTTTCTTTCTAAAGTTGTCTTTTATTTCTTTAAGGTTTCCTTGTAAAACAGTTTTTCCTTTTACTAATATTACTAGTGCATCACAAAAGTATTCTACGTGGTCCATTCTGTGTGATGAAAATATAATACTTGTTCCTTCATTCTTTAGTTCCATTATTAGATTTTTAAATAATTCTATGTTAATAGGATCTAATCCAGAGAATGGTTCGTCTAGTATTAGTAGTTTTGGTTTGTTTAGTATAGACATTATAAATTGTACTTTTTGTTGGTTTCCTTTAGATAATTCTTTTATTTTTCTTGTTTTGTATTCTTTTATTTCAAGTTTTTCTAATAGATAATCTAATCTTTCGTTTATTTGATTTTCATTTAGTCCTTTTAATCCACCATAGAATTTTGCTTGTTCTAATACTGTTAGTTTTGTTAGTAAACTTCTTTCTTCTGTTAGGAAACCTATTTCGTTTGTTGTGTTATAATCTATATTTTTTCCATTAAATGTGATGCTTCCTTCTGTTTTGTCTAGTAGTCCTGTTATCATTCTGAATGTTGTTGTTTTTCCTGCTCCATTGATTCCTAATAGTCCAAATATTTCTCCTTCACTAACTTCAAAGTTTAAGTTATCTACGGCTTTTTGTTTACCATAGTATTTTGTTACGTTTTTTATTTTTAACATTATTTCACCTTCTTAATTTTTATTTTTGTTAATATTTTATTTATGTAATCTTCGCCTATTGTTTCAGTTAGTATATTTGTTTTGTATGCGATTAATATGTAAATTAATCCCCCTATTAATGCGAAAGGTATACATATTATAAATGATTTTATTCTTCCTGTTATGTTCGTGTTTATAAATACATTTATTATTGTTAGTATTATTATCATTGATATTGTAGGAAGTATTATTTTTTTTATTTGTGTTATTATTTCTTTATAGTTAAAGTTTAATTCTTTTTTTAGTTTACTTAGTGATATTGTATACGATACTATGTATCCTAATATTGTTGCACATATTGCTCCATAGAAAGCATGAAGTCCTAGATATTTGAATAGATACATCAAAGGTATATCCATTAAAGCGTTTGTTATGAATCCTAATATTGAACTCATGTATACTATTTTAAATTTATTTAGGCTTTGAAGTGACATACTTATTACTAAATACATACTTGCAAAGAATGAAGATATTGCAGTATATTTTAATATTAAACTTCCATATTCACTACTTCCATAAAACATTGTATATATTGGTGTAGATAGGAATGAAATTCCTATCGCAAGTGGTAATGTTGTTACTAACATTATGTTTATTGCTTGGTTAAATTTTTCATTGGTGCTTTTTATGTCTTTTTTTGTGAAACTGCTTACCATGTGAGGTATTAGACTAGTTCCCATTCCTATTGCAACAGCGTTTATTATCATACATATTTTAGGTGCCCACGTTGTTATTATGCTTGCTATAGTTTCACTTTCTTTTGCTGTGTAACCTAATTTATACGACGTTCTTATTACTAATGACATATCAGTTAAACTATATATGTCTGTTGCTATTGTTACTATTATTAATGGTACTGCATAGGTTAATATTTTCTTTATTATTTCTTTTGTTGTTATTTCATTTTGTTTTGTTTCATCTTTAGTTTTAAATGATGATTTGTTTTTATATATTTTTAGTCTTATATAAATAAATGCTACTAGCCCACCTATAAATGCACCAAATACAGAAACTCCTACAGCTAACGTTACACTTTTATTTAGTATGTTTATTACTATGTAAGATCCCATTAGTATAACTGCTATTCTTACTATTTGCTCGATTACTTGACTTATACTTGGGGATGTTATGTATTTATGTCCTTGCATATATCCTTTTGATACTGATAAAAATGGGATTATTAGTAAGCAAAATGATACTGATTTGATTACAAATCCTACATCTTTCAGTGTGTTTCCACCTTTTATTTCACCAATTATGAGACTAGCGAATTCTTCTGCAAATACAAATAGTAAGAAAAATGCTATGCAAGATATTATTAGTATGAAGTTTCTTCCTATTTTATAGGCTTTTTCTTTCGCTTCATACATTTCTAATGTATTATATTCACTTATTATTTTACTTATTGCTATAGGTATCCCTGCTGTTGATATGTTTAAGAATAAACTATATACACTATAAGCATATGAGTACAATGTGCCCCCATTTTCACCTATTATTTTGTAAAATGGTATTACATATAAAGCCCCTAGTATTTTTACTAGTATTATTGCAAATGTTGCTATGAATGTTCCACTTACAAAAGAATTTTTTTTCATATGTACTCCTTTTAGTCTTTGTATAGTATCATTGCACTAAAGCAATATATTTGTTCATTTGAAAACATTGTTATTGCTACTTCGTATTTTATGTCGATGACTTCTTTTCCTTCTATTGTACTTAGAAATGAGTTTACTTTAGTTTCTAAGTCCCTTTCGTGAGATTCATCAAATACTTTTACTTTATACATATTATTCACCATAATTATTTTATCATAGTTAAATAAAACTTATTGTCGGTATTTGTATAATAAACAACTTCTTTTTCACAGATTTATTATATCACTTAATGTACTCAACTTAAAGAAAAATATTATATGTTTATTTCATTAGTTATCACTTCCTTTTTAGGAACACGATATAAAGAAAAAACTAGAAGGGTTTGTAACCCCCCCCAATTTTATTCAGGGGTGATTTTTTTCTTCATAGTTCATGTCTTTTTATATTATTATAGTACTTTATTTTAGATTGTCAATTACTTATGGATGAGTAAAATAAATTATAAAAACTTAATGTTATTTTATTTCTCTATTTATTGATTTAGTTCTAATAGGATAAAAGAGTTCCAATATTCTACTACTCTTTTCATAGTATAGAATTTCTTCGCTTGGCAGTAAGTTTTCTTCTATATCTTATAGTGTCTTTCATTTAATTTCCAAGAAGACTTTATTTCTATATCTTCTTGATTCATTTCTTTTAATATATATTTTAATGTATCTTTAGATCTTTTTAATACTGAAGTATAAGCTATATTAAAATGAAAATTATTTTCTTTTAAAATTTTTCCTGCATACTTTGCTTCTTTTATTCCTTGTTTAGATAATTCTACATCAGTCCAACCAGTAAACTTGTTTTCTAAATTCCAAATACTTTCTCCGCGTCTTACTAAAATTAACTTAGTCATTTTGTTCTCCATCTTTATCTCTTATGACTGCTGTTGTGTTTAAGTCATAATTTAGTGAATCATAAAATTCTAAAAATTCTTCAAATGTTAAAGTTTTAATAAATTCTATGTCGTCAAAATCATCAGTATAATCCAATCTAAAAACAAAATTTCTTAAAGTATCATATTTATAATCTACTCTTAAAGCTTGTTCAGAGATTATTTTTCTTTTATATAATTCAAAATCATTAGAATCAAAATTTCTATTTTTAAGTTCTTCTTTTAATAAAGTTATAAATTCTTCTTGTTTCTTTACTGAAGCACCTAAAATAATGTGTAAATCATTTTTGTAAAAAGAATAACTTCTCTCTTCAAACGTTGTTATGATATCATCTTTTTTTAATTTTTCAATAAATTCACTATCAGTTGCAAATTTACTTTCTAAAATAAATCTAGTATAGTAACATTGTTTTTTTCTATCAAATTTTGAATTCATTGCATTTCTAAATCCAAAATAAACAACGTCATCAAAAGTAGGCATATAGTCTATTTGTATTTCTTTTCTTATTCCATCTAAAGAGTAATTATATTCTTTTCTTCTATTTTTATGACTTTTTAATTCACTATAAATACTTTCTATATATTGTGTCATTTCTAATTCATCTAAATTTCCTGCGATTAGAAGGATTTTGTTGTCATCAGTGTAGAATGCTTCATAACACGTTTTTAACATTTCATAGTTTATTTCTTTTGTTGTTTTTTCATCTCCAATAACATTTAAAGTATCACTAACTAGTTCTATGTCTTTATAAAGGTTTCTTTTAATTATACTATATGCTACTCTATATTTATTATCTCTACCCATTTTAGTTTCTTCACATATAGCTTCACTTGTTTTCTTTATATCTTCACTAGTAAATACTGGGTCGTCTATTGAATTTATTAACTCTTTAATTGAAGTTTTAATATCTTCTACTCCATAAAAGAAGTAATCTGTATAATTCATATCAGTCCAACCATTTTTTTGATATTTTCTCTCTGTAAATATATTATAAAAATTTCCATATTTAGAGTGTTCCCCTAGTAAATGTTCTAAAAAATGTGCACATCCTGGTAATACATTATATTCTTTGTCATCTAAATAAAATTTACAATCACTTCCATTAGATCCATAATTAATGCTATAACTTACAAAGGTTTGTTTCATACTTTTATCTATATATAAATATAGTCTTACTCCATTTTTTAATGTTTTCTTTATAAAATTGTTATTCATTTTCTACTCCCCCTGTAAAAATATACATATCTTTTTTCTATGTTATCAATTTCATTTATAATGTCTTTTGTAGTTAATGAATTAATAAGATTATGTAATTCTTCTCTTGTCTTGCTAGTTTCAAAAACATATTCTTCTAAATCACTAAGTACATTTTCAATATTTTCATCACTAAGATAATCTAATTGATTTTGTTTTTCTTTTGCATATTCTAAGAGTTTACTTACAGTGTTTTCGTCTTTTAATCTTCTAAATATTTCATCTATTCCATCTAAACAAATGTCTTTATTTTCTTCACTTAAACTAGCACCTGCCATTAGAAAACCAAAAAATCTATATTTATTTATATAAGCACCTGAACTATAAACTAAACCTCTTTCTTCTCTTAGAATTTTTTGACTTAATCCAATAGATGAACTTATCATATAACTTAATGTTTTATAAATATGTTGTTTGGAAATATCAAAATTATTTAATTTGTAGATTACATATATATCTGAAGTTTTTATATCTTCATTTATTACTTCTTTTGTAGAAAATGGAATATCTTGGTAGTCTCTATAATCTAAAACTTCTTTACTATTTTTAAATGGGAATAATGTTATAAATTTATTAAACTCATCATCAGTAATATCTCCAAATAAGTATCCCCTGTAAAAAGATTCATTTATTATTTTATTATACAAATTAATTATATCTTCATCAGTTGTATTATTTATTATGTCAGTAAATTCATCTATATCTAATGTTGTATTTGTAATAATGTTGCTATTAGGAACTATACTAGAAAATAAATCTCTTTTACTTATCACTTTAGGATTAGCCATTGCTTTTTTCTCTTCATTTATTAATGATTTTTTTATTTCATTAAATACTTCACTGTCTAATTTATTATTTGTAAAATTAGGATTAAATAATATATCGTGTAAAAACTCAAATGCACTTTCTAAATAATTGTCTTTTATAACTCTTGGACTTATTAGTTTAGCACTAAAGTTGAAAAAATTTTTACTTCCTACATAAGTTTGTTTAATATTAATGTTCATATCATAAAAATATCTTTCTTTATCTCTAATGCTTTTAAATGTTTGATATTTTTTATTTGTTTTTTTCAAATATCTACATAAAATTGCTACTTTTATTAGTTCTTTTTCATCGTTACTTAGTAAAAATCTAAGTTTGATTTTTATTGTTGCAAAAGAATTTGTTGGGTAAAAGT
>CANORX010000044.1 GCA_947569225.1 uncultured Clostridia bacterium | reverse complement strand
ATAAATACAGGGAAAAGTGATGGTTTTTAAGTTTATCATCTGTAAAACTCGGGTTTTATCATATTTAAATGTATAGAAAAAGAAGAAAGTTTATAGTTTTGCTTTCTTCTTATCCTTTTTATCTTTTAAATGTTTTGTCTTCATATATGACCACTTGTGCATAGTCTTCTGGTATTTTATACATACTTAAAATTGTACTTTTAGAATCATTGTTTCCTTTAAGTGTTGGATCTATTAAAGGTAATCTTTTGTTGCCCTTGTTAAGTTGTTCAGCAGCTAATATTATTTCTTTTAGTTTGTCTCTTAGTACTTTAAATTGTTCTTCTGGTGGTAAACACTCATATAATCCACCTATTACTCCACTTAGATGCAATCTAGGTTCATTATCGTCTCCTTTTTTAAATGTGTAATAAAAAGTACTTTCATCAATTACTATAGTGGCATTAGTGAGCATATTTCTAAGTCCTATTAGTGTTATTAATTTAAAATTTCTCTCTTGATTTTCCTTTTCCATATTTTAACTCCCTTTCTAATTATTTTAATGTTATTTTCATTGCATTAATATTCGTCGGTTTCATATTATATTCTAATTTTTCTTCAATTGTTAATGGTAATATAATGTTATCTGATTTAATTTCACTTAAGTTCTCCCATAAAGGAAATATATAATATTTTACAGTTTTAGCAGTTATAAACGATAAATTAAATATAGGTAAGAATAAAAGTGCTGGTGGTAAAAGCAATTTATGTACCTCCTTTTTGTTTATTTTATATCCTGCTTCTGTTGCTTCTTTCATCACGTCAATTATAAAAGATGTCTCCATAATTATTCCTATTATAGTTGTAGTAATCCAGAGCACAACAAATATATCCATAATAACCCCCTTATATGTACCATATTATACTACTTAATATGACTTTTGTCAAGAGTTTTGTATTTTTTTATGTACTTATATTATATTCATTGTAATAAGTTTTATACATTGACAAATAAAAAACACAAATTATTATGATTTAACTTGTGTTTTATTTTGTACTAAATCTCTTATTTTAGTTTTAGAGTTTTTGTTTTGTCTTTCATTTTTTTAAATTCTCCATTAATGAAGTATGAGTTATAGTCAAATAGTTTTACTCCATTACATAAGCTACTTAGTAATTCAAAGTTATTTGAAAACATTATTATTCCATTAACTTTTGAATATCCAAAGAATAGTTCCATGTCTAAGTTTTCTTTTCCATTTATTATGAGTAAGCTTTTTCTTGTTTGGTTATAGAAACATGCATTAAATGATACATCTTTTGAAAATAATTCGAACATTTCCATGTTATCCTCATTATATAAAGTGTCAATTATGTTTTCGTGCCACATAAAGCTAAATCCATTGTTGTTAGAAAATCTTGTTAATTCTTCTTTATTATAAACATTTATAGATATGTTGTTTCTGTATTCATGTGGGCCTCTTATTGTGTCATTTAAATAGTTTATACATTCTATACTCATAATTCCATCAGACATTTTTTCTACATAGTGTGATTGATCTTTTTTAGTAAATATTGGTTTGTTTTTGACAGATTTTTCCTCATATATTATAAAGCTACTTTTTTCCATTTTTTCCTCCATTAAAAGTGTATGATACATATTAATACGTTATTACTTCTTGTAAAGATTTCCATAGTATTTATTGGAAGGATTTATTAGATTTAAACTACTCATAATAGTAATGAGGTGTTTTAAATGAAAAAATTTTTTATTTCGTTAGCATTTATTTTATTCACACCTCTAAATGTGTATGCTTATTCGGAGTATGTGATTCCAGGTGGTGAGAATATAGGTATACAAATAGATACTAAAGGTATAGTTATCGTAGGTTTTTATAAGGTAGATGGTAAGTATATAGGTAGTGAGACTTTAAAGCTAGGAGACACTATTTTAGAGATTGAAGGAGAAAGTGTTGATACTATTAATGAGATGAGTTCTGTTATCGATAAGAATATTGTAAATGATGAGGTTAATGTTAAGGTTCTTAGAGATGGTAAGGAGTTTATGACAAAGTTGAAGCTTAAGAAAGAGGATAATGTATATAAGACAGGACTTTATGTTAAGGAGAGAGTTACTGGTATAGGTACTCTTACATATATAGATCCAGATACTTTAATTTATGGAGCTTTAGGACATGAGATTATTATTAATGAGACTCAAAGAAGGGTTGAAGTTAGGAATGGTAATATTTTTAATAGTTATGTGAGTGGTATTGATAGAAGTAGTAATGGTTCTGTTGGAAGTAAGAATGCTAATATAATTTATGATGAGAAAATTGGTACTATTAGTAAGAATACTTCAAATGGACTTTTTGGTAATTTTAGTTCTACTTTACCTAAAAAGAGTTCTATTAAGGTTGCAAATTATGATGATATAGAGTATGGTAAGGCTACGATTTATACTATTACTGATGGTGATAAGATCGATGAGTATGAGATTGAGATAACAGGGTTAAATAAAACTTTACTTAATACTAATAAGTCTATTACTTTTAAGGTGACTGATAAGAGGCTTTTAGAGGAAAGTGGTGGTATTGTTCAAGGTATGAGCGGGAGCCCGATTATTCAAAATGATAAGATTATAGGCGCGGTTACTCATGTGCTTGTTGATGAGGTTACTAAAGGGTATGGCGTGTTTATAAGGACTATGCTTGAAGAGGGAGAGAGATAATATCATTACTTAAAAAGCTTTTAGTAATGCTAACTTTTATTATAGAGGCAAATGTGTTTTGCTTCTTTTTTTTAAATAAAAATAATTTTGATTATTTAGTGTTTAACCAAAATTATTTACTCTTTGTTTTTTATTCTTCAGTTTTGAAATCTTCTAGAGTTCCACTTTCTGTAAGTATTTTGTTTACTGTGATAGTTGCTTCTTCGAGCTTGTCACTGCAAAATTTAAGGTTTTCCATTGCTTCTGTGTATTTGTTTATCATGTCATCAAGTGGTACTTCTCCTTTTTCTAATTCTCTTATTATGTCTTCTAATTTTATTAGAGATGTTTCAAATGTTTTTTCTTCCATGTTTGTTTTCCTTTCTTATTTTATTTCACTTATTACTTGTCCATCACTTAGTTTTGTAGTAATTGTGTCCCCTTTGTTTAGTTCTTTTATGCTTTTTGCGATTTTACCATTTATTAGTGTGATGCTGTATCCTTTTTTAAGTACGTTATCAGGATTTAATAAGTCTAATTTTATTTTTATGTTGTTTATTTTGTTTTCTTCTTTTTCTATTTTGTGTTTAATAGTTGTTATAAGTTTTTCTTGTAAGTTTTTAATTTTTGGTTGTTCTTTTTCTATTCTTGTTTTCATGCTTATGTTTAGTTTGTCTAGTAAGGCATCTATTTTTTGTTCTTCTTTACTATACATGCTTGTTGGGTTATTTAGTATGTAGTTATTTTTGTATTTTTTTATTGTTTGTTCATAGTTTGATAATTTTTTTGTTATTACACTAATGATTCTAGATTTGTAGTCACTTAGATATCTTACTATTTCAAGTTTGTTTGGGACTACTAATTCTGCTGCTCCTGTTGGAGTTGGGGCTCTTAGGTCTGATACGAAGTCGCTTATTGTAAAGTCTATTTCATGTCCTACTGCACTAACGATTGGGATTTTACAAGAGTATATTGCTCGTGCTACTATTTCTTCGTTAAATGCCCATAAGTCTTCGATGGAGCCTCCACCTCTTCCGAGTATTATTACATCTACATCACTGTTGCCTGCTTTTTCAATCATTTTTACTATGTTTTCTTTTGCACCACTTCCTTGTACTAATGTAGGAAACAGTATTATCTCTGTTAGTGGGAATCTTCTATTAATCGTGCTTATTATGTCTTTTACTGCAGCTCCTGTACTTGCTGTTATGACTCCTACTTTTTTTGGTATTCTGGGAAGACTTTTTTTGTTATTTTCATTAAATAGTCCTTCTTCGTTTAGTTTTTTCTTTAATTCTTCAAATAGTATGTATAAGTTTCCTACACCGTCTTCTTTCATAAAGTTTACTGTGACTTGGTAGCTTCCACCTGCTACAAATACATTGATTCTTCCTCTTACTTCAACATTCATTCCGTCTTTTGGTATGAAAGATAGCCCTGCTTCTTTGTAGTTAAACATAACTGCATTTATTTTGCTATTTTCGTCTTTTAAGCTAAAGTATAAGTGCCCTCGGGTGTGAAATTTTAGGTTACTTATTTCTCCTTTGATGCAAACGTAGCTTAGGAATTCGTCTTTGTCCATTATAGCTTTTATGTAGTTGTTAACGTCACTGACGCTTAAAAATATTTCTTCATTCATTGTTTGCCTCTTCGTTTAATATTTCATCTAATACTGCATTTAACATTTTACTTACTGAGTCATCACTATATTTTTTTGATAGTTCTATTCCTTCGTTTATGCTTACTATTTTAGGTGTGTCAGTGTGTAGTAGTTCATATGCACTCATTCTAAATATCGCTTGGTCAATGTTTCCTAGACGAGAAATTTTCCAATCTTTTAAGTATTTGTTTATTATTTGGTCTAATTCTTTTTCGTGTTCAATTGTTCCTTTTACCATGTCAATAATAAAAGAGTCGTCTGATTTGTTATTTTCTTTTATTACTTGGTCTATGTTATATTCTATTTTTTCTTTTCTATAAATGTTTATTTGATACAATATTATCATTATTGTTTCTCTAAGTTCACTTCTCGTCTTTTTCATTTTTTACTCCTTTTTTCTTTGTTGTTTTTATTATAGCAAAAGTTTTAAAAAAAAACTAGAATATTAGCGTTTTTTTGTCTAATTCTATGTTTTTTTATAATATTTTATTTAAGTCATTTAATACTTGGTTAAAAGTTTTGGCTTCTAATAACTTTATTTTGTATCCCATTTCTTTTTTTATTTTTAATGCTTCTTCGTAGTTGCCTGTTGGGACGATAAATAAATCTGCTTTTTTCTTTACTGCTCCTGCTAGTTTGTATTTTACTCCCCCTATTTCTCCTACAGATCCATCTAAGTTTATTGTTCCTGTTCCTGCGATGGTTTTTCCTTTTGTTATGTCTTCTTTTACTATTCTATTGTATATTTCTAGAGTACTCATTAATCCTCCTGAGGCACCACTTTCATTTCCACTGTAGTTAAAGTCTATGTTTTTGTCAGTTTTTACGTTTATTACTTGAGTTAGGTATAGTCCTATTATTTTTCTGTCGTCGTCATCTTCATAAAGAATTCCTTTTCTTTCTAATTTTTTACCATTTCTTGATATTTTAAATGTTACTTCTTCTCCTACTTCTTTTTTGTCAAATATTTTAGTTAAGTCATCCGCGTTTTTTATTTCAATTCCTTCTACACTTAGTATTATATCTCCTACTTTAAGATTTGTTTTTGCACTTTCGAATATGAAATATACTGTTAAATCGTTTTTAGTTATTTCATAAGGTACTCCTGCATTTTCAAAGGCAACTGCTATTGCATTTTCGTTTACGCTTTCTAAATCTATTTTTCCTCTTGTTAGTATATCTTCATAGTCTTCGTTTTCTATTCTTGATTCGTCTAGACTTATTAAATCCCAGGAAGGTATTATGTAACTTAGCAATATGAATGGTATTGTTCCTTTTTTTGCACTTACATATGTTAAGTTAAATGAGCCTTTGCTAGTGTATCCATCTTCTACTTCTATTCTTTTTTCTAAGTTACTTAGTCCTCCTGGAGTGTATATTTCATAGTCTAATCTTATAGTGAATAGTAATAGTAAGATAATGTATACTATTAGAAATTTGTAGTTTTCTTTTATAAATTTTTTTGTTTTTACATATATTTTATTAGTCATTTGATTACCTCTAGTAATTATTATAGCATAAAGGGTGATAAGTTATGATAAATTTTGTTAAAAAAGTGTTTATTTTTATTGTTTTTTCTTTATTAATTGCTGTTTTTTTGACTAATCCAAATTTGATTATTGATTCTGTTAATTATAGTGTTAGTGTTTTTTTAAGTAATGTTTTTCCTAGTATGTTTTCATTTTTTATTCTTACTGATGTTCTTATTAATTATAATTATGTTTATTATTTAAATAGGATTTTTAGGTTTAAGTATAGTTATCTTATTTTGATGTCACTTATTTCTGGGCTTCCTAGTAATGCAAAGTATGTTAAGTCTTTGCTTGTTAGTAATGAGATTAGTTTAAGGGATGCAAATGTGATTTTGTCTCTTACTTTTTTTCCCAATCCAATGTTTGTTATTGGTAGTGTTGGTTCTTTGATGCTTGGAAGTGTAAGGCTAGGTGTGGTTGTTTTGTTAAGCGTTTATTTGGCTAATTTTATAATGTATTTGTTTTATTATAAAAGTTTAGGAAATAAAAGGGTTAGTTTTTTGAGTAAGCCTAAGGGTTTTACTTCTCTTTTGAGAGAGTCTGTTATTAGTAATTTTAAGACTTTAATAGTTATTTTAGGTACTATTGTGGTTTTTACTACTCTTTCTAATGTTTTGTTTGAATTTTTTAGCGCGCCTAAGATTATTGAAGGTTTGGTTACTGGTTTTTTTGAAATGACTAGTGGTATAAAAAAACTGAGTGTTTTAGGTATTTCTACTCAGTCTAAGTTATTGTTAATTAGTGTTTTATTATCTTTTTCAGGTATGTCTGTTTTGTGCCAAGCGTTTAGTATTTTAAGTGAAATTGGCTTGGATTTTAAGTTTATTTTAAAAAATAAGTTTTTTGTTGTTTTGTTAACTTTTTTTATCAACTATTTCTACATTATATTCTGGATGTGAGTCTATATTTATTTCTATTATGTATAGGTAATTTGTTTCTTCTTTGTTTAGTGAAAATACATAATTGTTTGGTAATTTTCTCGTGAATTCTATTTTGTTATTTGTTATGTCTTTATATAAAAGAGTTGTTCCTTCGTCAGTTATTTCTAGTGTTTTGTTTTTACCACTTTTTAGTGATATGGTACATTTGTTGTTTGCACAACTTATGCTTGTTATTCCACTCTCATCTTTAATGTCTTCGTTGATGGTTTTAGATACGATTGATTTAGTTAGTAGCATGTCTGTTTCTAAACTTATAGAGTCTTCATCAGTTCTTATTATTGATACAAATTTTATCATGAATACCATAACTAAGCTTAAAAGAGATACGCTTATAGCTATTTCTACTAATGTAAATCCTTTTTTATTTTTCATTGTTATTCTTCCCTTCTATATTTTTAGTGAGGCATAGTAATTTTTGTTATTATATTTGTAGTTAACTATTATGTATCTTTGATATCCATCTTTGTTAATTGTTTTTAGATATTCTCTCATGCTATTTTTAATGTTGTTGTTTTGGCTTAATATTATTTCGTCTACATTGTTAAGGTTTATATATATTTTTTCTGCTTTTAGTGATGACATTATTTCAGTACAACTGTTATCCATATAATTCATACAGTTGTTAGGTGTTATTTCTATTAGAGATGAGCCTGTTATGTTATTTTTATTTATTAGACTTCTTAGTATGTCTGTTTTATATAAGTCACTTATGTTGTCATAGTATTTTCTTATGTCTATATCCGCTGTTATTTTTGTATACATTCCAAACATTCCTACTACTGTTATTAGTAATACTACTAATACTATTAGTGTTTCCATGAAAACGAATACTTTTTTCATTGTTATAACACCTTATTTAATTATATTTTTACTTACTCACTTCACATCCTGCTCACTGCCCGCTTCAGGTTACCCCTTCCA
>CANORX010000043.1 GCA_947569225.1 uncultured Clostridia bacterium | reverse complement strand
ACATCAAATATATTTAAATTAAAATCTCTTTCCAATTTTTGTTTTAACATTTTAATTTCAACATTATCTAAATAATATAACTGACCTCTTTTACCTACTTTACTAACAATTATTTTTTTAACTATAGCTCCATACAAATAACTATTATTCATCATATATCACCCCTATCTAAAAATATGATAGCATGTTTGCTATCATATTTCAACTTTTTTTATTATTTTTTTTATTCTTTTTTATCTCCAAGTGATATCCTAAAACACTTAAAATTTTAATAAAATTACCTAAAGAAGCAGAATGTAAATTTTTTTCTAATCTAGCAATAGTAGACTGAGCTAATCCAGTCTTTTCTGACATCTTTCTTTGACTAACAGAAGAAGCATATCTTAACTTACAATATTCATCTATAAGTTCAAACTCCTCATCATTTATATTTTCTTCTGCAATAAATTCTTTAATTTCCTTACTCATTATATGCCTCCAAATTTATCATTATTATAACACCATAAACAATTAAAAAAAAGATAATCATTATCTTCTTAAACGCATAACATCTTCCTTACTCTGTTCAAAATTATAAATAAGCTTCTCAAAAACTCCATCAGAATCAATACCAAGACTAGTTCCATCTAAATATGCATGTTCTCTAAGTATATTCTTTAAATCTCTATAGATTATATCTTTATAATATTTATTATCAATAACAGAATTATAAGAAATACATTCTAAAAGTTCTTTCTTAATATAACTATAATCTATTTGCTTTTTATCTAAACATGAATTAATAAATTTAAAAATATCAAGCACATCTACATTACAATAACTAATAAATATTAAAGTATCACAAAAAAGCTTTAACCATAATTTAGACAAGTGAAAACCTCCACCATATCTATCTATATCAACCCTTGTGGGCATCCATGATTTTTTAACATGACTTTCTTTAGAATCGAGTAGAGAAAATTAAATAGTTTTCTCTATTTAATTTGTCCCTCTCACACCACCAGTACATACCATTCGGTATACGGCGGTTCAATTTACATTTCAATATGTACTTTTAAATATTGGTCTATTGGGAAAATTAGACCTTCTCTTTTTAATTTATTATTTGTAATATAAATATTTAAATATTTCGATATATTCCAATAACTTTTCCTTGTATATAGAAGTGCTTTTGCCTCACCTCTTTTTGCTCCTAGCTTTACTAAACACTTTATTCTGTGTTTTGCACAGTGAGATTGTTTCCAAATAATACATCTATTTCTTCTACATAAAAAAGTATTCAAATAATTTTATGACTGCCATTTCACATGAACGTCTCGGTCTAAACCCATAACTTGAACTACTAAATTGTTCTTCATATATTGGAGTTAACACCTGTACTATTGCTTGTTGTATTACTCTGTCTATTACTGTTGGTATTCCTAAGCCTCTTTTATCGCCATTATCTTTTGGTATATATACTTTTCTTACTGGACTTGTTTTATACTTTCTTAGTCTTATTTGTTCTTTAATTGTTTCCATATGTTTTTCCATATACGACTTAAGTTCAAATACTGTTATTCCATCTACTCCATTACTTCCTTTGTTTTGATATTCTTCATAAGCTTTTTGTCCTGCAGTAAATGCTGCATTTTTAGTTTTAAATCCAGATTTTGAAATCCACTTTCTTTTTCCATTAACCTTTGCAGCTTCAAAGCGATATTGATACACCTTTCCCCTTTTTTGAATACTAATCATTCTTATCATCTCCCTTTCATTTTTTGATTAGTTTTTACTAAAACAAAAAGGAATGTTAACATTTTATCTATGTTAACACTCCTTTATTTATCAGTGTTTTAGTTATTTTTATTTAATTTATGGGAACAAATACAAATTTCGCTACCACTTTTGATTTTATTAGATTCCTTGAAAAGCCTTATTTTACTTGGCTTTTAAACAACAATTTTTGTACTTTTTCCCACTTCCGCATGGACACAAATCATTTCTTCCTATTTTATTTTCTGCTCTTTTTGGTAATTTCTTTCCTGACTCTTTACTATCATTAGTCTTAACATTTTTTGCTTCCTCTCTTTCTAAATTTTGTCTAACCTCTGCTTTAAGTAAAAACGTAGTAACTTCTTTATTTGTGTCTCTTAACATACTATCAAAAAGTTCAAAACCTTCTAAAGCATAAGCTTGTAAAGGATTCGTTTGAGCATAACCTCTTAATCCAATACCTTCTTTTAAATGTTCCATACTATCAAGTTGCTCCATCCAATTTTTATCTAAAACTTTTAAAGTAACTGACTTTTCAAAATCATCTTGAATTTCTTCAGGAACATCTTTTAATTTTTCATTATAATCATTCACAACAACATCATAAATCATATCTTGAATTTCATTGATTTCTTTACCCTCTAAATTCTTTTCCAAAAGTTTCTTAGTCTTAAGTAAATTTGCATTAAAGAATTCACAAATATTAACAATATCATTATGAGTTAAAGTATCCTCTGGAGGAAAATGAGCATTAACTTGATCAATAACAAAATCCTTAAAAATACTTAAAACTCTATCTCTAATACTATCCTTATCTAAAATTTCATTACGTCTTTCATAAACAATTTCTCTTTGCTTACTAATAACATTATCATAATCTAGTAAAGCCTTACGTCTATCATAGTTAAAACCTTCAACACGCTTCTGACTACTTTCAATATTTTTACTCATCATTTTATGAGTAATAGGTGTATCTTCGGTAAAACCTAAAGTCATCATTAATGATTTAATCTTCTCACTACCAAACTTAATCATTAAATCATCTTCCATAGATATAAAGAATCTAGTAACACCAGGATCTCCTTGACGTCCGCTACGTCCTCTTAACTGATTATCAATTCTTCTACTCTCATGTCTTTCTGTACCAATAACACAAAGTCCACCTAAATCTGCTACTCCTTCTCCTAATTTAATATCCGTTCCACGTCCAGCCATATTAGTAGCTATAGTTACAGCATCTATCTGCCCTGCTTGTTCAATTATATGAGCCTCTCTCTCATGATTTTTAGCATTTAATAACTCATGCTTAATTCCTCTCTTCTTCAAAAGAGAACTTAACATTTCTGAACTTTCAATACTAGCTGTACCAACTAAAATAGGTTGGTGAGTGCTATGAACTTCAGCAATAGTATTCGCAATAGCATTAAACTTACCTCTCATATTAATATAAACCAAATCTTCCATATCTTCTCTCTGAACAGGTTTATTAGTAGGAATACTTATAACATACATATTATAAATATTTCTAAACTCTTCTTCTTCAGTCTTAGCAGTTCCTGTCATACCTGAAAGCTTATTATACATCCTAAATAAATTTTGAAAAGTAATAGTCGCTAAAACCTTTGTTTCTTCATTAATATGAACCCCTTCCTTTGCTTCAAGAGCCTGATGAAGTCCATCACTATATTGACGTCCATGCATAAGTCTTCCAGTAAAAGAATCTACAATAACAATTTTATCTGAATCAACCACATAATCAACATCTTTTTTAAAGCCATAATTAGCAACCATAGCTTTATCTAAATTATGAACCATAACTGAATTTTTAATATCATATAAATTATCAACTTTAAGAATTTCCTCACATTTCTTAATACCTTCTTCAGTTAAAGTAACACTTCTAGTCTTTTCATCTAAAACATAATCATCAATAGTCATTTTCTTAGCTGTACTATCTGCCAATTTATATAAATCAGCACTTTTACTAACACCCCCACTTATAATCAAAGGAGTTCTTGCCTCATCAATAAGAATAGAATCAACCTCATCAATAATTGCAAAATTAAGTGGCCTTTGAACTCTATTTTCACGTCTAACTACCATATTATCTCTTAAATAATCAAACCCAAGCTCATTATTAGTAGTATAAGTAATATCCTTACTATAAGCCTCTCTCTTTTCACTACTACTATAATCTTTTTTATTAACACCTACACTGATACCAAGAAAATCATAAACTTGCCCCATCCATTCGGCATCACGAACACTTAAATATTCATTTACAGTTACAATATGAACACCTCTTCCACTTAAAGCATTCAAATAAGCAGGCATCGTACTAGTCAAAGTTTTACCTTCACCTGTTTTCATTTCTGCAATATTACCATAATGTATACAAATACCACCTATAACCTGAACTTTATATGGTTTCTCATTTAATACCCTACTAGCAGCCTCTCTAACAACTGCAAAAGCAGGAACCAAAATATCATCAAGTGTTTCTCCTTCACTTAATCTACTCTTAAACTCTTCTGTCTTTGCTTTAAGTTCTCTATCACTTAACTTACTCATCTCTTCTTCTAAAGCTAAAACTTCATCAGCAAGAACTTCAAACCTTTTTAATTCTTTATATTCATGATCAAATAATCTTGATAAAAATCCCATGTATAATCATCTCCTATTTGTATTTTATCAAATTTATGCTAATTTTAAAACAATTATTATATTAAACTCAAATTTTTCTATAAAAACAAAAAAAGAAAAAATGTAAAACATTTACATTTAATCTAAACTTTAAAATTTATTAAAACCTAATTAGTTTCTATGACACCATAAGTATCATCATATCTTTTATAAACAACACATATATTCTCGCTTTTAATATCTTTATAAACAAAGAATGTATGTCCTAAAAGTTCCATTTGAACTATAGCTTCTTCTTCATCCATTGGTTTTAAAAACACATTTTTTCTTTTTACAACTTCTTGTAATTCTTCTTCAAAATATTCTTCATAAACTATTTCTACTCTTTCCTTACTCATTAATTTAGTCTTATATTTTCTAATTTGTCTTTCTAGTTTATCCAAAACTAAATCAATAGCCGCATACATATCACTATGTGAAACCTCTCTTCTTAAATCATAACTCATACTACTTACAGTTACTTCTGCCTTTTGTTCTCTTCCTCTCACTTTAAAAAGCACTTTAACATTAACTTTAGCAGGTTCATCAAAATACTTCTCTAACTTAGAAAGCTTATCAACTACATACTCCTTTATAGAATCAGTAACTTCCATTTTTTCTCCACGTATAGTAAAATTCATTTTTCTCACCTCTTATTATAATTCTATCATAAACAAAAGAAAAAAACTACTACACAGTAGTTAATTTCACTTCTTTGACATTTATAGCTTGATTACCTTTAGCTGTTTTAATTAATGTAAATTCTACAACGTCACCTTCGCTTAATGACTTATAACCATCTTGTTCTATAGCTGAATAATGCACAAAAACATCTTCACCTTCACCAGCACCTATCTCTATGAATCCATAACCTTTTTCGTTATTGAACCACTTAACTCTGCCTTTTCTAGTCACACTTAACACCTCTCTTCCATACCTCTATAATAAAACACGCGCATGTTCTATTTCAATTAAATTTAAGTCAAAAAATCCGACATATTTTTTAACCAACATAATCATACTAAATTTAAAACAACATTTTCAAAAACTTGCACTAAATGTTAAGTTTTATACATAAAATGAAAAATTTTGATAAAAAAATAAAACTTTTTAGCTTTTAATACGAAATAATGAACAAAAAATGCAAAATTAAACAAAAAAATTAAAATAAAATTTATAATGTTTGTGGAAGTGGTAAAAATGAAAGATCTTTTAATAAATTCCGCGATGAATAACATCGAAAAATACAATAACTATAATAAAACTGAATTAGCAGAAATAAAATATGGACTAGCAAGTTTATATATGACAATTACAAAAACTATAGTTATATTTGGATTATCCTATATATTAGGATATATAAAACCACTTCTAATATTAATGGCCCTTTATAGTTTGTTAAGATTGTTTGGATTTGGTGTACATGCAAAAAAAAGTTGGCACTGTTGGATTGCCTCTTTAATAACATTTTTAATATTACCTTATCTATGTACTACATTAACGATTAGCTATAAAGTTAAAATTACACTAGGTATTATTTGTGTCGTTTTATTAGGAATTTTCGCCCCTGCAGATACGGAAAAAAGACCATTAATAAACAAAAAAAGGAGAATAACTTATAAAATAATCAGCGCATTACTTGGATTAGGGTATATAGTTATGTTCACCTTTATTAAAAACAATATGGTAAATAATTGCATATTGTTCGGATTAATTATGCAAACCATAATTGTTTTACCAATAACATATAAATTATTTGGAGTTAAATACAATAATTATAAAAATTACAGCTCCAAGAAAAAAGAATGAAAGGAGATTAAATATGAAATTATTCGCAAACTTAACAGGATTTTTAGGACAATTCTTCGCAAGAACAACTTCTAGTGCTTGCTGGTTTGGTTACTATGATGAAGAAGAAATGCCAGAAAGTCTTTTAAAATAAAAATTTAATTTATTATTACTACCTTTAATTTACCCTAGTTATTACTAGGGTTTTTAATTTTTAGAATAGATATAAACTTATCTCCTTCAACATTTTGAATTAATTCTAAACTATTATTTTCTTTAACTAATTTATTAGCAATATATAACCCATAACCACGATTATTTCCTTTAGTAGAATAACCCTTACTATTAATATTATTCAAATCTATACTTTTTATAAAACTATTTTCTACATATATTTCTAAATCTTCATCTAAATAAATATCAATTAATAAATGTTTATCATTAGTTAAAGATGCAGCTTCAATAGCATTATCAAGAATAATACCCAAAATTTTACAGACTTTAAAATATAATTTCTTATTTATATTATTTAAGCTTTCTTCTATTTCTGGAGAACTTAATAATGTAACCTCAATATTATTTTCCTTAATTTTTAACATTTTATAATAAATAATTCCTTTAAATCCAGAAGGTAACTTATATAAATTAGAATATATTTTGGATTTATGATCTTGATAAGTATTAATAATTTCATCTAACATCTCCTCATATTCTAAAGAAGACTTATCTTTATAACTCTTTAAAACAATAAGATTATTTAACATTTCATGTCTATTAATTTTATCATTCTCCAAAATGGTTTCATATTCCTTCATAAGTTCTAACAAAGCTTTTTGTTCCTCTTCACTGTGTTTATTCTTAAAATACTGAAATATCACAATAACACAAAGACATAAAAAGAATGATAATAATAAAAAAGATAACATAAAAAATTCAAAGTTAAACTTATATGCATTCATATTTGTAATTATTAAAAAAACTAAAAAAGCATAAAACACTAATGATAAAAATCTATAAATATAATCACCTTTCATATACTCTATTAATTTATTTATAAATTTTACAAAAGATGGAAATAAAAAAATTAAAATTATTAACAAAGAATCTAATATAGTACTTAAAGCTCTCAAATAAGTTATATTCTTTACTACTAACTCTTGATTAACAGAGAAAATTAAAAATATAATAGATAAAGTAGCATCACATAAAGTCAAAATAATAAAAATTAATAACACTTTAAAAGCCAAAATTATAAATTTTTCTTCTTTAAAGAATAATATATAAGATATAACTACAACAATAAATGATAATAAAAATCTTAATAAACTTTCATCAATATAATTATTAAAAATATAAGTAAATAAAGATAAAATTGAAATTAAAAATACATTAATTATATTAAAAGTAATTTTATTTTTTATAGTTTTAGAATAAACGAAAATAAATGCATAAGTATTTAACCAAATAGCTACAAATGAAAACAATTCACTAAACAATCTCATTTCCACTCAACTCCTTCTTATGAGTTCTCGATAAAAATGGAGCCTCCATACCATTATCAAAAATTATTTTTGATTAATT